>SLNM01000259.1 GCA_007133055.1 Lentisphaeria bacterium | reverse complement strand
GCGAATCGAGCCAAACGTAGGTCGACTATCCGAGTCGACCAGGCTCGATTCGCTTGGTCGACTCGGATAGTCGACCTACGAAAAGTACATTTCGCAATTCTCTGTAAAAAACCTAACAAGGAGAATACAAAAAATGCAAACCACCAATCATCATAACCTCAGGCCGGCTCCGGTGGCGAGTGCCATGTCCCGTGCAGCATTGTTCATGATGTTGTCTCTCACCTTTGTCGGTGCCCTTCCCCAAAGCGCTTTTGCGCGATCCCTGCCTGAACCTCGGGACATCCGGGAACCCCTGGTCATCACTCAAGTCTCCACCCAGGGGGAAGTCGGAGACCGAATCGCACGCTTCACAATGACTGTCGAAGCCCGCTCCCATGCCGACGAAGAAAGTCGCACGGTGATTCTGCCTGCCGATACCGCCATTACCGACTGGTCGGTCGCCAGAGGATGGTTCGGCCCCAAAGGATATATCGTCCGCGGCAGACGCGGTATCGAGCTGGTGCTGGAGGACAAAGGCCGACTGACGGCGGAGCTGGAGTTTGTGGTGCCGGTGGAGCAAAGCAACCGCACCCGAAGCATCACCGTGCCCATGCTGCAAGGCCTGGTCGCGACCACCGAGATTACCATTCCCGGCCAGGACTTGGACATCCAGGTCAGTCCGGACATGAGCATGGAAAAGGTCGAAAGAGCAAACGCCACAACCATCAGGCTTTTCGGAGGGCGCGACCGAGCAACCCTGACCTGGCAGCCAAAGATCGCCGAAGTGGTGACCGAACCTATCGTCTTTGCCGATCAGACCATGCACGCCTCCATCGGTTACGGAGTCATGAGAATCGACACAAAAATCGACTACTCCATCGTTCAGGACGGCGTCGAAAAACTGCCGATTCGATTCCCCGCCAATTGCAACCTGCTCGAAATAACCGGTGATAATATCCGCAGATGGAACGTCGAGGAGGCGGACGACGGCAGTCGGTTGCTGAACGTCGAGCTGAATGAGAAAACCAGCGGAGACCTTTCCCTGCGGTTGGTATTGGAAAAAATGCTGCCGGCACAGGAATCCGCCCTCGCCATACCGGCGGTCGAACCGCTGCAAGTTAACCGGGAAAAGGGCCGGATCGTGGTCTCGGCAATTCGCGGCATTCAGGTGGAAACCCTTGACATGGACAATATCAGCTATATGGACGTGCGGGAGATTGACCCCCCTCCCCTGCCGGCGGCCCACCAACTGCGACTGGGATACCGATACCTGAACCGACCATTCGCGCTGAGCCTGCGCGTCGGCGAGGCAACCGCTAGAACCTCGGTCGAAACCTTGAGCCTGATCCGCACCGGCATGAATTCCCTGCGCATGAACTCGAAGCTTAACTATACAATCCGGGACGCAGGGGTTTTTCAGTTTACCGTCGGGCTGAGCCCGGGACTCGAGCTGGTCGATGTTCACGGGGAAAATATTAATAACTGGCGACTCGATGAAACCGGCCGGGTGTTGACCGTTACCCTGCGCTCGCAGGCCGAGGGGGAATACCAGTTGCGGCTCGAAACCGAATTCGAGTTCCGGGAGCCGGACGCGGAAATCACCGAAATCCCCACAATCACCGCCAAAGACGCCGAACGGGAAATCGGCTACCTCGCCCTGCTGCCCGAACCGGGTACCAACGTGGAAATGGCGGAAATCGCCGGCCTCAGCCAGGTCAACGTTACGGAACTGCCGGAATTCCTACAAAAAATGAACCCGGCTCTCGGATTCAGATATATTCGCCCGGCATATCGGCTGACGGTCAGCCTAAGCGAAATAGAGCCGGAGGTGCAGGCCGAAGTCAGAAGCATTTACAAACTCGGCGACCGAGCCCTGGAAATACAGTCGGAAATCCATTACTCAATCCGCCGGGCAGGTGTCTTCCAACTGCGCCTGGCCATACCCAGGGAGCTGAGGCGGGGTGCCATCGAAGGAGCCGATATCGACGATACGTCCTACGATGAAAACAAACAAGTGCTCACCGTCAACCTCCGCTCCCAGGCCCAGGGCGAATACGTGCTGAGAATGGAAACCGTTAAATCGGTGCCGGCCAGCCCGGAGCAGATCGAAATGCCGGTCATCAGAACATTGGACACACGCAAGGAAAATGGCTACCTGGCCGTGGTCAGCGAAACCAGCGTGCGACTGAAACCTGCCGAGGAGGAACTCGAAGGACTGGTCAGCATCGGCATGAGCGATCTCCCGCCCGCAATGCTGCGCCAAACCGGAGATATGGCGCTGGCCTTCCGATACTTCAGCCAGCCTTGGCAACTGGCCCTGCAAGTCGAACCTATCGAACCAAGAGTGGTTGCCGAGATGTTCAACCTGCTGACCGTGGGAGATGAAATGCTCACCGTCAGCGCCACTGCCCAGTACTCGATCTCCAACGCCGGCATCGACCGGCTGAAAGTTAGAATCCCACCCGGCGCCATGGCCGTTGAATTCGACGGCGACGACATCCGCCACCGCGAGAAAACCGACGAGGATGGACTCTGGATTATCACCCTGCAATCGCCGCGAATCGATAGCTACACCCTGTTTGTCGATTTCCAGATTAGGCTGGACGAAGCCCAGGCGCTCATCCCATACCCCGGTATTTCAACTCCGGGGGTCTACCGGGAAACCGGATACCTCGCAGTCACCTCGAGACCGGAGGTCGAGCTGCAAGTGGCGGATCAGGATGTCGTAAACCTGACCCCGGTGGACGGACGCGAAATCCCCGCCGTCTTCACCCAGGGGCTGGAAACAGCGCCCCTGCTCCTGGCCTACCGCTATGTCTCGCATCCGTACATGCTGAGAATCAGCGCCATCCCCCACGGCGCCGCCGAAGTCACTGTGGCCGTCGTGGAAACCGCAAGGTTCAGCACTTCCATTACCGAAGAGGGCAACATGATCACCGACCTGGCATGTGTCCTGCGCAATACCCGCCGGCAATACCTAGACCTCAGACTGCCGGAGGGCGCAAGACCATGGCACGCATTCGTCAACAATCAGCCGGTCACTCCGCTGCGCGACGGTGATCTGACCAAAATTCCGGTGGCCCGCGGCGATCAGGACGGACTCGGAACCCAGGAGGTGCGCGTGCGCTACAGTCATGGACGCAACAGCCTCGGACGCTCCGGCAGCCTGCGCCTCGAGTCACCGCTGGTCGGCATCGATGTCCTGCGCCTCGGATGGACACTCTCGCTGCCCAGGGGCTATCGGGTGCTCCGGGAAACCGGCTCAATCCGACGCCTGGACAGCGAGTACGCCATGGAAACACAGTTGCGACAGCTTAACCCGGACGCCGAGATCGAAACCACCGTCCGCGAACGACGGGCCGTGAGTCAGCTTGAAAGCAGGCAGGCGGCAAGAAATATCCTGGCGCTCGAACAAAGCGAGTCTGACAAAGCAGGTGAATACCGTGGCGCCCTCTATACCGGCACCCGCCCCCGCACTGCCGAAACCCATGCATTCCAGTCCCTGATCGTCAGCAAGGACGAACCGGCCTGGCTGCAAATTCATTACCTGAAAGGCTCCATCGATATGCCGCTGAAAAGCCTGTCCTTTATTCTCGGCCTTGTCGTGAGCGCCGTAGTCTGGAAAAACGCCCGGCGCTCGGCGATATTCCGGGTCGGTATGCTGTACGGATGCGCAATTCTGGTTCTGGCCTTGCGAGTTCTCCTGGAAGGGGCATATTATAGTTACCTTGCCGCTTTGACATACGCCTTCGCCGCAGCCGCTACCGGATTGATGGTCTGGAGTATTGTACAGTGGCTCGCCGCACACAGAAAAAACTTCGCCCCGCGCTGGCGACGAGGAAATAACAAGGAAAATCATGTCAACTCAAACTGACATCGTAAAACGCAGGCAGATCCTAATTACCATCGCGGTAGTTCTGGCCATGGGACTGGTCCTGTTCTTCCACCGGTTCGGAGGAGACCGACTGCCACCACCCGAGTTGGTACGGCGCTTCGCCGTCTTTGGCACCGTCGGCGAAATCAAACTCTGGCAGACCCCGATGCTGACAGCCGCCAGCGAAGCCGCCGAAGAGGTGATCGATTATTTCGAAAAACTGCATCACACCATCAATGTCTTCGACCCCGAAAGCGAACTGTCACAGCTTAACCAAACGGCCTATGAACAGCCTGTCGAATGCAGTGATATGCTGTGGGATATCCTGATCGCCGCAAAACAAGCACACCAGCAGACGGACGGACTGTTCGATGTCACGATCGGCAGCCTGATGCAGTTGTGGGGATTCTACCAGGAACGGCATGAATGGCCGTCCGAACAGGAAGTCCAGCAGGCTCTGGAGCCCGTCGGAATGGAACAGATCACCTTCTACCCGGAAGACCAAGCCGTCAGCTTCGGCCATCCCGATACCCGCATTGACCTGGGCGGCATCGCCAAAGGCTACGCCCTTGATCAGGCAGTCGAAATCCTTCGCCGGCATGGCATCACAACCGGCATTGTCTACCTGGGCGGAGACCTGGTCTGCCTGGAAGCGCCCCATAACACTCCCGGCTATAAAATCGGCATCCGCGACCCGCAGCAGCCCGGACAGCATCTAGATGAAATCATCGTGCAACAGGCAGGCGTCGCCACCAGCGGTGACTATCTGAGATTTCGGGAAATCGAGGGCCGAACCGTAGGCCACATTGTCAACCCCAAAACCGGCATCACGCAAACCAGGGTGCTCAGTGTCACCGTCATCGCCCCAACCGCCCTCGAAGCGGAGATTCAGGCCACTGCCTTCGTCGTCGGCGGCCTGCCCAAGGCCGAGGAATGGGTAAGGCAAGCCCCGGACCGGCAAGTGATCATAGCCTATCGCGACCAGGACGACATGATCCAAATCGAATACCTCCCGGAAAACCACCCCCCGGACCTGGTCCGATTAATCCACCAACCAAACTCGCCATAGATTTCCGCGGATAAATGCTGGACCCCCGCGAACCGCCGGTAACACGGTCGTCCCCGGCCGTACCGGTGAGCGGGGTGCGGTCCCACGGGCGGGCCTCCTGGGGACGGCGGGCTCCGCCGTTAATACCGTCCGAGGCCGGACGGCTCCAGGGCAAGATGACCCCCCCGCGCGAACCGTCGGTAACACGGTCGTCCCCGGCCGTACCGGTGAGCGCCGTGCGGTTCCACGGGCGGGGACGCCCGTAGATACAAGTTGAGGTGCCCCTTCAGGGCACAACCCTATTTTCTGATGCCTACCCAGGGTTGCGCTTCGCTTAACCCTGGGCTACGATGATTCCGCCCCTTTGGGGCTATAACATCTCCCGCTTTGTGCAAGGACAATCGGGGAGTGGTGTTTTTTTCGCGTTTTTCGCGTGTTTCGCGGTTGAAACTGCATAATTCCCGAAGGGATGAACACCTGCGGAAGAATTAAGCACGAACAACGGAAGAGCTTAATCCTTCCGCACCGGATGCATGGTCCTATTCTTCGCGCCCTTCGCGGCCTTCTGTTAATAATGCTCCCCTGCCCCCATCAGTGTTAATCAGTGTCCATCAGTGGTTCAAAATGCAGCCATTTTTGTGGTTATTATAGTACCTACGGGCGTCCCCGCCCGTAGTTTTGCGCGATGCTCACCGGTACGGCCGGGGACGACCGTGTTACAGGCCGGCTCGCATCGGTTCGGTGGCTATAATGCATCCCCTCCCTGCCCTACTCTTCAAATGACAACTTGCCATACCGCAACCTTGACATTAAATTACGGTCTAACACCAAAGAACAAAGCGCGAAACACCGCCGGCCTGGCGCCGGCCCCAATCGCGCCCGTTCTGACGCTCACACCCAATCCCACCTCTCTCCTTTATGGGGGCGTTACGGATTCGACTGGGCAGGTGCGGCGTCGGTGGCATGCGGAGGATGATCGTTGGCCTCCTTAATCATCGGTCAAAATAGTAATTGCGAACGATAACTTCGCCCTCGCTGCTTAATTGACAGCGACGTCTCTACCCTGACGCCTGATATGGGATAGAGGCGACGTTATCAGGCTGGCCGCAAACCCGGGTGTCCGGGGCAAGCGGCGAGAACCCAACAGGGCACTTGGTCGATCCAGGGGTACGTGTTCCGCCAACCTGGCCCGACGAGACTTCAAGCG
>SLNM01000136.1 GCA_007133055.1 Lentisphaeria bacterium | reverse complement strand
TCATCGCTTCCGCACGCCGAGGCGCAACTACATGCTGAACGAACAATTGACATGTGCAGTACCTTTCAACTGCATAGAACACACCGGCATAGCCGGCCTAACCAAAAAGTCACAAAAATATAAACAGAGGGAAACAAAGAAAACGAAGGAAGGCAACTTAAAAAGTGATATATCCCCGCTATTGTCATTATCTTCGTTATCTTCTGTTAAAAAAATGCAATCTTCTCCGGCGGAGACCGCCGGCCTCCAGCGCGCTTCGCGCGGAATTTTCCGGCTCGCAGAGCCGCCCTGGAGGAAGCCGGTCCCCGGCTTTTCTTTGCGTCCTTTGCGATCTTCTGTTCAAGTCCCTTGTCCCTATCAGTGTTAATCAGTGTCCATCAGTGGTTGAAAAAAATGTTCCCCTGTTTCCTTTTCGTTTGTTTCGTGTCCAGCTACTTACAATCTCTAAATAGCTGGATAAATATTTCGCGGTTATAAATGCAGCCATCGTGTAACGCGTCAGTGAAAGGTGGGAAATTCGTGTCGATCGACGAGAACGGGCAACGAGTCGCTCAAATCGTCCGCCGTTCGCGCCTGCCAAGCCGTAGGCCATGCGAAGGCTGGTCGCCGTTCTCGTTTTCCGACTGGTTGTTTTCAAGCGTTGCACCTACGACTGACGGATTACACAGGTTCTTTTTGGCACATTGCACAATGTCAAACCGTAGATATATTATCCGAATGCACCATGACAGATGGCACAGTCAACAATTAACAGGAAAGGGAACCGATCATGGACAAGGCAAAGCGTGCAAGTGGGTTGCTGATACTGTTCCTGGGTGTGGCGCTGCTGGTCTCGGCCTGCATGACAACCAGGACGGACGTCGGCCAGTTTCGGGAAATGCGCGGAAGAACCTACACTTATGCCCGGGGCAAGCAGGCGTGGCTGTTCTGGGGCTTGATCCCCCTGGGCAGAACCAGCGTCAACACGCCTGCGGACGGCAATTGCCAAGTGGTAACCAGGTTCACATTCGGCGATATTCTGATTGAGACCTTTACCATGGGCATTGTAAAAACCTACAGCATCCGGGTCATTGCCAGGCAGGAATAGACTCCTGCCGCGGTTGCAGCAGTTTTAATATCTGTTCATTGTCTATCACGCTCTCGTCATACTCGGCGGCCTTGCGGTAAAGCTTAATGCTTTCGGCCAAAGGCAGGCCGGGATCGTCGGCTATGTTCTTGTAGCTGCGAGCCAGGTAATGGCGAAGGCGTTGATGGCGGTCTGCGTCCTGCTCGGGCAGTGCCGTCAGAAGATTTTCAAAAATTTCAATTGCCTCCCGATAATTCCCTTTCTCATACGCCGCCACCCCGCGGTTTTCAGTGTGAACGCTGTCTCGGTACTCAAGCAGCCAGGAACCGCCAACAACAGCCACGCCGCCCATCAGAATAAGCATTAGCAGTTTAATGATTGTGATTGTCTTCATAAGACTTAACCTGATTGGTTCCCGAGCCAAGTATGCCGCACAATCCAGGTTCACCCCGGCAATTCCAACCGAAGCACTTCACAACAGTCCGGTTCTACGGGGTCAATGATTGGAGGCGTGTCCGTCCTTCCCCCGAGGGCGCCGTTGGCGACGGCGAGGCTGTGGCCGGCGACGCGGGGGTGACGGTCCATCGTCGGCCGGCGGCCATTCCGCCAGCAGTTCCGGGGGCCAGTCCAGCGCTTCGGCGCACAGGGAAAACAGCTCATGCGCCCATCTGTACTGCGGATGGCGGCTGACCCGTTCTTTCTGACTCGGATCAAAGAAGCGAGGCAGAAGCAGGATGACATCCTTGGTGTCGTGAGTGAGGAACTTGGGCAGGGGCAGGGGGTGGAACAGGTCGCGAATCGCTTTTCGAACCGTCCTGCCGCAATCCTCCGGCACCTGCCGGAACTCGCTCGGATCGGCAATCCCCAAACTCTCCAGCGCCGTCGGCAAGGCGACGGTGGCCAAGGCCAGGCGGCGCGACTTCCAATAGCTTCCCCGTGACTTGCGCCGATCCCGGGCCGCCGCCAAACGACGCATCAGCAAACCGTCTGGCTCATCCCAAACTTCATTTATTCGCGGCAGAAAATGGCGTAGAAAATCGAACTCCCGGCAGACTGCCAGGGTTTTAACGGCGTATGGTTTGGCAAATATTTTAAGCAGTTCCTCATAGAGCCTGGCTTGCGATGCCAGCTCGATTCTTGCTCCCTGATCGCGGACGATCTTTTCCAGTTCCTCTTCGAGTGAAAAATCGTACTGCGCCACCAGCTTGAGCGCCCGTAGAATACGCACTGGGTCTTCGGCCAGACGCACCTCCGGCGAACCGATGGCGCGCACCATCCCCTCCTCCAAATCGGCCATGCCCCCGACACAGTCAATTATCTCGCCATCCTTCAAAGGATTATAAAAAATTGCGTTGACCGTGAAGTCGCGGCGGGCGGCATCCTGCTCCCGGTTGCCGTACTGATTGTCCCGCCAAATAACCACGCCGTCATCACCCTCCTGTCCGATCCGTTCCTCGGCGGTCGGCTCCCGGCGATAGGTGCTGACCTCATAGATGTTCGGTCCGTAGCGAACATGCACCAGCCGGAAGCGGCGGCCAATGATCCTAGCCTGCCGACGGAAGACTTGACGCACCTGCCCGGGAGTGGCGGAGGTGGCAATATCATAATCCTTCGGCGGTAGGTTGAGCAGCAGATCGCGGACCGCGCCGCCGACAATATAGGCTTCATGTCCGGCCTGGTGCAGCCGTGCCAGCAGCTCCACCACCTGCGGATTGACTGTCATTTCAGGAATCATTAAGGTTGTCCGTAAGAGTGAGTTCCAGTTGGTAATGGGCGGTGGTCGCCAAACACTGTGCGACCGGGGCAAAGGAGCGGCGATGCAGGGGGCATGGCCCCAAACGCCGAAGCGCCTCTAAATGGCCAACGGTGCCATAGCCTTTGTGGGTCGCAAAGTCATAGCCCGGGAACTGCTGGTCGCAAAGTTGCATCAAGTGATCGCGGTGGACCTTGGCGAGAATGCTGGCGGCGGCGATGCTGGCACTTTGCCGGTCGCCCTTGACGATTGCCCGCGAAGCCGTCAGCAGCCCCGGTACGGGCAAACCATCGACCAGGGCGAAATCAGGTGTCGGTCGGAGCGCCGACAGCGCCTGCCGCATGGCCAGATGAGTGGCGCGGAGGATATTCAAGCGATCTACTTCGGCCGCCTCGACTGCCACCACCGCCCAGGCGCCCGAGGGAAGTGCTTGCTTCAGCTCCTCGGCTAAACGCTGGCGGGTGGAGGCTGGCAGGAGCTTGGAGTCAGCCAGATCAAGCAGGCATGAGTCTTCGTTTAAAACCACCGCCGCCGCCACTACCGAACCGGCCAGGGAGCCGCGACCAGCCTCGTCAACCCCGGCTACCCGGCAACAACCACGCTCCCAGGCGGCACGCTCGAAGGCCAGTATGTCGGCTTGTGCTAGTGCCGTGTCACGCTTCACCAAGCTGTCCATGGCTGAGAGGCTCAGCGCAATTCCTTGACTCGTGCCGCCTTGCCCTGCTGACGGCGAATATAGTACAGCTTGCTGCGCCGTACTCGACCGCGGCGAGTGACTGAGATTTTCGCCACCCGCGGCGACTGCAAGGGCAGCACATGCTCCACTCCCTGGCCATAGGAAATGCGACGGATAGTCAGGGATTCGGCAATGCCGCTGCCGTTGCGGGCGATGACGGTGCCGGTTATCGACTGCAAACGCTCCTTGCCACCCTCGACAATCAGGACCTCGGCACGCACGGTGTCTCCCACCGCAAACTTGTCCAGGCCTTTTTTGGCAACGGTCTCCCGGCTGATTTTTTGCAATGTATTCACGCTGGCTTCCCTTGGTTGAGATGATGATAGTGAATGTCGCTGCGCCTATGCATATCCGCCCGCCCGGCTCACAGCATATCCGGCCTGCGGCCGACTGTTCTAATCCGTGCCTGACGGCAACGCCACTGTTCAATTTTTTGATGATCGCCGGAGAGCAATACCTGCGGCACTTTCATGCCGCGGAAACTAGCCGGCCTGGTAAACTGGGGGTACTCCAACAAATTATTCCGCCCGAAAGAGTCCGCGCCGGCCGACTGGTCGCTGCCCAGAACCCCCGGCAACAGCCTGACCACGGCGTCGCAGACCACCATGGCCGCCAACCCGCCGTTGGTCAGCACATAGTCGCCAATCGAAATCTCCCGGTCCACCATGGTCTGCCGAAAGCGCTCGTCAACCCCCTCGTAATGACCGCAGACCATAAACAAATGCGAACTGCCCGACAACTCCTCCGCCATCGGCTGGGAAAATCTTTCCCCCTGCGGTGTCAGTAGCAGAACCTGAGTTTCCGGTTGCAGGCGACTTTCGACGGCGCGGCATAAAACATCCGCTTTCAGCAGCATACCCGCCCCGCCGCCGAACGGGGAGTCGTCCACGGTGCCGCGCCGGTCGACGGCAAAATCACGCAGGTCAATCAGGTTTATTTCGACCACCCCCCCCCGGCGCGCCCGCCCGATCATTGATTGATCGAACGGCCCCTGAAAGGCGTCGGGAAAAAGAGTTGCCACATCGATCCGCATAAAATGACCGGCGCAGAAATGATCCTGCATCAGGATGTGTTCAGTCCTGCAGCTCCACCTTGAGGTTGCGAATGCCGATTCGGCTGGCCGCGTCGCTGGCCAGCGAACGGATGGCGGAAATGGTCTTGCCTCCCTTGCCGATCACACGGCCCATGTCGTTTTTGTCGCATATAATTAACAGAGACATCTCGCCGCTGCTTCCTTGACGGTCCGCCTCAACTCTGACGGCATCGGGAGACACTACCAATTGCGACACCATGAACTCGACAAACTTAACCGGATCAGCCTCCCCGCCCGTCACCGCAATGCGGTCGGTTCCGCCGGCGCCTGCCGACGCATCTTTTTCCTGGTCGCCTCCGCCAAAAATTTTCTTCAACAATCGAATCGGCATGATAGTTATTCACCTTGGCTTTTTATGTTCAACCTTCGGCCTGCTGGTCCGTTTTGTCCTCAGCCTTCTTCTTCTCCCCCTCCTCATCATCCACCTGCTCCTGCCCAGCCGGGTTTCCATCCGCCTTTTGCTCGTCTGCGGCAGGCTCCTCCCCGCCATTATCACCGGCTGACTCCTGCTCCGCCGCCGCCGCCGCTTCGGCCTCGGCCGCCTTCTTGTTTTCTGCTTCAGCCTTCAATTTGGCGGCTTCCTCCTCGGCCTTCCTGCGCTCCTCCGCCTCCCGCTGCAACCGGCGATCGTACAATGAAGCACCATCGCGGGCACGCTTGACAATTCCCCCGACGGTCTGGCTGGCCTGGGCTCCTTGCGACAGCCAGTAGTCAGCCCTCGCCAGATCGATCTGTTCAATTTTGGCGCGCGGGTCGTACAGGCCAATGTTCTCGATAAACCGACCATCGCGGGGACTGCGACTGTCGACTACCACAATTCGATGCGCCGGCGCGTTGCGCTTACCGGTTCTGCGAAGACGGATTTTTACAGACATATGGCTTCCTCTTAAACAAAATAATCATGTTTGACGCATGCTCCGGGGTGTTTGCAGGCAAACAGGAGCACCCAGCCCGGGCAAAGAGTTAATATATGCGGGAAATTGCCGCTGGCAACCCGACCCAAAACATAATGTAACCCGAACGAGAAAAGGGGAAAATTATGTGGCGATTCCATGCATTTCGTCTTGAACATTCCTACCCCGCCATTGTCAACTTGCTTGCCCGTTTGATATGCCTTTGTCTAAAGCAGTTCCGGATTAAGCTGCCAGGCGGAGAAAGCGAGGGCGGCGGCGAAGGATACCCAGGCCAGATAGGGAAGCAGAAGAAGGCCGGCTAGTAGCGCGGGTTTCTGAGTGCGGGGGTGTTCTGGCGAATACTGGCGTCGATAAAGCCGGTCATCTGCTGGGATTCAAGGCGCTCGAAGGCGATGGTCTCGACTCGCTTCAGAGCCGGGGATAGTTCGTGCATCGACATGGGCAGAACAATTTGCGCGCCCGCCACAAAAGGCCCCTGATGATGCAGGTGAACCAGCATTCGATCCGCCCTGGGAAAACCCAGTTGAATCAAATTGATGTGGAGGAGCCGATTGTATTCGGGAGTCTCCTCCACTGTCCTGATAAGAGACAGGGCAACCTCG
>SLNM01000187.1 GCA_007133055.1 Lentisphaeria bacterium | reverse complement strand
CTTGGCGTTGCCACTGAGCACCCGCGCCACGGTCTGGCGCGAAACCCCCGTTTCCCGTGCAATGTCTTTCAATGTCGCCATTGTTTACTTTCAACCCCGCCCTAAAGCGCATTATTTTTTTTCACGTGCCCAAGTTCAACACGTGCCCAAGATTCGGAAAGTCACCTTGAGTTTCGAGAGTGTTAAAAAAACACATACCTCTCTCGTTTAATTTATTATAAACCACTTTTTCGACAATGCAAGTCGTTATGCGAAAAAAAACCGAACCTCGAAAAAAGCGGTTGACGAGAATCCGTCGGCTGATGGAGCGAGAGCGGATTGCGAGTAGGAACAATCGTCCATCGTTTTCGTCCCCTCGACATGATATCTCCAGACTTCAGATATCTTGATCTCTGGTGCTCAGAACAGGTTTTTGGCGAAAATGGCAGTGGTACCGAAAATAAATTTGGCTCTTCAGCAGAATCTGGGGGTGGAATTGACCTCTTGCCGTACCCCGAACTGACCATCTGGGCCGCCCCGCTTAACCGATGCAGAGCGAGCGAAGTTTGTCGACTAAGTGTATCCGAGTAAGGGTGGCGACTAAGTGTGACGCTTCACGGCCCCAATACACTTAAACGCTTTCTTAACCGCCACTCTTACCCGGAAAGTTAGTGTACGAGTAATTTCATTGCCAGCTCCCGAGGTTTTCCCCCCGTACTCGTACACCCTGATCTGCCTTCCGAAACATTTGATATGTGTGTAAGAGTGTGTGTACGAGTAATTTCATTGCCAGCTCAGTGCGCCCACCCTTACTCTTACACATACTCGTACACCCTGATCGATTGCCGCAATCTTTGATAGGGGGGGGTAAAAGTGGGGGTTCGTCTTCAAAAAATTCCTCGCCGAATGTACCGGGGAAATAAATCAACACTTCGCAGGTCGTGGCAAGCCCGTCCGAATTACCCTTCTGGACTCGCCCCCGGTCTGGTGAAAACGACATGAAAAAGATGTCGTTCAACTTGCGACCCTCTCGTGCTTAAAAAAGTGAGTTCTGGACGACTCACGACTCACGACTTATGACGTACGCTGGCTATCTTGTCAGACCTGCCACCTGGTCGAAAGTAGGTACGCCGAGTCAGCCGCCGGGCAGGTCGTAATCGTCGCCCGTAATCGTCAATCGAATGAATGAAGGCGCGAGCTGGCACAGACCCATGAACGGGTACGACTTTTTTTTGCGCGAAGCGCTTTGGCAGTGCGTGTGCTTTGCGCCGTTTGCGATTTCAGTCCGCAGGCAGATGGCGGGCCGCCTCGGCGGCTGTCGCATAGAGCGCGATACTGCGTTGCTGCCATCCCTGCGGATAGTCCTGTAACAGAACACTGTTGAAATGATAGAATGAAGCCGGAACATGCGAGGTTTCCCCGACCGGCCGCGCCAAAACGTGTTCGACTCTTCGCGCCAGGTCGTCGGGCAGTTGGCCGGAGCGCAGAGCGGCTTGCAGATAAAGCCAGGCCTCGGTTTCCTGGACCCCTTCGCGCAGCATTTCGAAGCGCTGACTGCTGTCCACCGCGCCGTCTCCCGGCCACAGCATGTTTTTGACTCCGAAATCCGGGACGCCGCCGCGAATGTTATTACCTCTTCCCCAGGCATCCCAGTAATCGGCGCCGAGGCGTCCGATGCCGGTGTAGCCGACAATGGATCCCAGATGCGTGTCGCCGCTGTACACCGCGCGATTCGGGAATATGCGAAAGGCGAATGGCAGAAAGTATCCTTCGAGCAGATGGGTCACCGAATGGCGGCGGGGATTGACGGTGTTGACCACGCCCTCCGGGCGGTTCGGCCAGGTGGGATATATCTCCGACTGGGCCCGGACCCGTTCGGGCACGCCACCGCCGACGTGGCCCGCTCGCGCCCAATACACGCCAGGGGCGTGTTCGGCCATCAGGTTGAACAATTCCGGGTTCGGCGGCTGATCCCAGAAATGCCCCCAGTGCAGGACATCCTCCCAGCCGCGTTTGGCCAGTTCCCGGATGGTTGCGCGGGCGAGAATTCCGTACAGGTGCGGGTGTTCGGTAATATCGACATCCTCTTGCCGGTCGGTGAACAGGACGGTGGTGATATTGTCCATGTAGTCGCTCGCCCGGCCGCGGGCGTCTCCGCCCGCGCCCTGCATGATATTGACGCTCAGTATCTTGGGCTTGCCGCGAGTGCGCTCGACGATATCGAGGTAGCGGTTCATGACCGAGAAGTCCAGCTCCACCGCCTCGGTGGCGGGGTTCCCCGACCAGCGGATCATGGCGTCCTTGACATTGCCGAACTCCGAGTGCTGCAAGACCGGAATATGAATGATGTCGATGCCGATGCGGGCAAGCTGGCGCAGGCTGGACTCGACCAGTTGCCAGTGCTCTTCCGACCAGGGTTCGACATCGAAGGCCCGGGCAATGCCGTAGGGCGACTGCTCGATCCAGATATCCTGACGATAGTCGCCGGGGTCGGGCAGGCTCCAGTCCACCACCAATACCCTGAGGGGGAGCGAGGCTGCGACCCCGCCATCCGCCGTTACGGTCACCACGCTTTCGTAGATTCCCCGGGGGACGGCGGCAGGAATATCCACATATACCCAGAACGGCTGGGTGCTGCCGGCGGGAAGGGAAGATGGTATTGCATCCGATATCTGATCGAAGAAAAGCGCGGGCTTGTCGGCCAAGGCGCGGGATCGCCAATCGATAAGCGCCTGCAACGCGCCGCCGCGCCCGCGTCCCAGGGAAATGTCGCCCCGGTGGTTGCCCATCAGCCGGAACAGTTCCTCTTCGGGTTCGCGCGGCGTCATCCCGGCAATCCTGACCGTCGGCACAGCCGCTGTTTCGGCACCGTCGGCTCGGGTCGGCGTTGAAGCTGAAATCCTGATATTATCGAGTTTTTCTGAAGAGCCCAAGATGAATTTACCCGAGAATCTCCCGTTCCCGGCACCGACAACGCGAATCTCACCCGGCTCCGCGCCCGGCTCCAGAAAATCCGTATCATAATTGACTTCGTGAACATCGCCGGCCCATAGCTGGACTCCCGGCGGGCGGCTCACGCGGTGCGCCCGGCGCACCGCGTGGTGCCTGCCGGGCGGGATGGCTGGCGACAGCAGCAGTTCTTCGATTCCGACGCGGCAGGGGGGGATGAGGGCTGTCTGTCGATCCCGCGGATCGCCCAGGGTAACCTGGTTTGAGCGGGTGGCCGCGACAACTTCCGGAGTCATGTAAGGCGCCCGGTTCTCGATGGCGATCACGTTGCGCCCGGACTGCAGGCTGTCTGCAGGAATATGGAACTGATTGATCTCGCGCTCCATCCAGTCGCCCGAGTCACGGCCTCTCGGATTTTCGAGATAGCCCTTGCTGAAGGTTCGCGGATAGCCTTCGGCGGGGGTATCGGCCGCGAGTTCCCCATCGGGAAGATGGCGCCGCAGAATTTCCCGGCCGTTTATGAAAACGCGAATTCCCCCGCGATAGGTCATGTTCAGCATAAGCACCTGTTCCTGGTCCAGGACAAAACAGGCGCGATAGTAGGCGGCGCGCACCAGGTTGGAGTGCCTGAGGCCAGAGCCGCTCGACATCTGCACGGGAGCCGCCCGCCTGACCCAGCCATGTTGTTGAGCGGCGAAGTCCGGGTGGAACCAGTTGGCCGGCAAGGGCGGCTGCGGCATGGTAAAATAGCTGATGGCGTGAGGCTCCCAGCGAAGGTAGATGTGATCGCGCCAGTCAAAGCCGGCCGCATCGACTGCAACTCCGAATTTCCGGGCGTTTCCCTCGACTTCCAGCTCGAGTCGATCCTGCCCGCGCGGACTCAGAATGTCGTCCAGCTTTTGACGCGCCAGTTCCGGATCGACCTGGTCGGGGGCAAAATCAATCCAGGAATACCAATAGGAGTGATCTGAAAGAATTGCTCCGTTGTCGGCATAGCTGTTGCCAATAGGGAACAGGCAAAGAGAAAATAAGAAAGCAGATGATAAAGTTCTCATAGAGAATTGCTCCTTTTATTGCCGCCTCAACTGCCGCGTTTACGCGACAGCAGGAGCGGAGCTTCAGTGATCGGGTCGTCAGCCGCCCGGCCCGGGTCGGCCCGGGGGTGACACAGGCGTCTCGCCTGTCCCGGGCCGGGCTGGCTGGACAAGGCAAGACGCCTGGGTTGCTGTTGGTTCGGGACAAGGTTAATCGAGCCATCCCATGGGACGTTTGTGATTTCAATAATATTCGCAATGGAAGAAACCCTTCAGGCTGACGGGGTGTCTTCCCTGGCCTTGGGCTTTTCCAAAGACAAGTTCGAGAACCGCGCGCTGACTCTCTTCGCCGCTGCTAAAGGCATTGATAAACGTGTGGGCGCTTGGGAATTCTTTTATTTTATAGGGGCACCCGAATGATGTAATGATAACGGGAATTTCTTCAGCCAGAAACGATCTAAAACACCATGACATTGTTTTGCCGCTGAGTCGCGTTGTGCCCAAAGGTTTACTTTGTCCTGTAACAAAAATATTAAGAAATATGGCTGCCTTCGCACTTAGGTTATTGATGTCCGATGGTCCCGGATTCCACCAAGCCTCCACCTCAAAGCCCATGTCCCGTAGTAGATTTTCAAAAACCCCCTGATCATGACCTGGTTTGGCGGATTCATATCCTATATTAACGACGGCGACTTGTGATTCTGCTTCAATCGAGAGTGGCAGAAGCCTTTTTTCATTGCGAACAATTTTGATCGCACCACTTGCGATCTCCCTGGAAAGCTTCTTGCCAAGAGCCAGGTCCCCGGTTGAAGGGGGTGCATGGTTAAAAGCGCTCTCCTTTGAGGTGAGCCCCAGTTTATGTTTAAGTCGCAGCACGCGTGAAGCAGACCTGCGCACCTGCTGTTCCTCTATTTCCCCCTTTTCAACGGCCTCTCTTAAGAGCTGATGATCCTGGGCGCCGCAAAATAAGACGATATCGCCACCCGCTTTAATAAATTCAACCGCCGTGCGAGAGCGTCGGATAAACCCGGTTATTCCTGCCATCACCATTGCATCGGAAACAACCAAGCCATCATAGCCTAGCTCTTGGCGCAGGAGATTGGTAATGATTGGTTTGCTGATTGTAGCCGGTGGCGGGCCGCGCCAGTCTGCACCCGGGTCAAGCCATGGCAATCCCAAATGCCCGATCATTATTGAATCAACTTGGGCTGAGATCATTTTTTCCCAGACATATCCGAAGGTCTGCATCCACTCAGTTCGTGAAAGTGAATTGATCGTGGTACACAGGTGTTGATCTCTATCATCAACTCCATCGCCAGGAAAATGCTTGGCGCATGCCGCCATGAGCCCGCCTTCCTGGCATCCTGCGACAAAGGCTTCTCCGAGTGCGGCAACATGTTCAGGTCTTTCTCCGAACGCCCTGGTGTTCAAGCAGGGGTTGTCGGGGTTGATGAGCAAATCAACAACCGGCGAGAACGTCCAATTGATTCCGTAATAACGCCCTTCACTGGCTGTGAACTTTGCTAGTTCGTACACTTTTTGAGTGTCCCCGCAGGCTCCCATCGCCAGGTGCTGGGGAAATACGGTGGCTCCGACAATCTGCGAACCGGCACCGTAAACGAGATCAGCCGCGACCAAAAGATCGGGAGCGCGCCTCCTGATTTTTTCCTTTAAAGCCAGGACATTCTCCGCGCTTTGATTCTGAATGAAGACTGATCCGGCCTTCTGAACGTTCAGCGCATAGTCGAGGGAATCACTAACGGAGTCGCGCCGCAGCAGTGGACATAAAAGTTGACCGATGCAATAATCGAGAGACTCATTCTCTATGATAGAGACAGCTTTAGACCGACGATAGTACGACATGGGTTGTTTTCATCATTTGTATTTCAGGATATCGCAGAATTCCCCGGGTATGCGACCGTCCGGAGTGATCGGCACATCCCAACTGACGGTTCCTCCATGACGGTTGACATGGCTGGTATATTCCGCGGCAAACTCTCTGGAAAAGCGCGGTTGACCCTTGCCCCAGAACTCGCCCAGATAAGTGAGGATATGATATTGAACTGAATCCACCAACCCGTTTTCCGGGCTTTTCTCCCAAAGATAGCCAAACACCGGCAGATTGCTGTTCAGCTCACCGGCGGTATAATCCTCTTCCTCGCAAAGGGGGATCACCGGCAGTTTTGTCCCGCCGTTAAAAGCGATGATGCTTTCCGGGTTGCCGACTCTGGCCG
>SLNM01000359.1 GCA_007133055.1 Lentisphaeria bacterium | reverse complement strand
CTACATGCCAACGCCGGTCGCTGACCGGAATTTTCTTATCGAGCGTCTTCTCCAGACCATTGAGCATGCGTACACATTCCTGGTAGCGATCTCTATACTGGCGCAAGGTTTCTTGCGACATGTATTTCTTGAGCATGGCCATATAGGTGCTTTCTGCCATTATTCTCTCCTGAAACCTGACACCTGAAACCTGACACCAAGCTGTTACCCACAAAATCTAAGAAAAAACTATTAGCAACCCATTCGTTTTGAGAAAGAGCCATAAATAATGACTCATGGCCGAATTCGCATGAATTAATCAGGCCAGCAGTTCTTCGTATGACTGCGCCCCGATAACATTGTCAATCCATCCTTCGACCCGGAACATGGAGGCGATGGCGGCCAGCCGCCGCAGATGTTCCTCCGAGCTTTCCTCGGGCACCCCCAGCAGTACAAGCAGTAGGCGCGGGGGTGTGGCCTGAGTTTGTTCCCCGCCGTTTTCGGCGAATCCATCCTGTCGTGTGGCCAGCAAAGCCATGGGTGCGGGCGGGGTGGCCTGGTGCGAGTGCAGCAGCACGCACTCCGGGGCGATGCGCAGGGGTGCTTCCCGGGCCATCGCCGCCAAATCGGCGAGCAGTTTTTTCCGAGCAGCGCTGTTTGCCGAACCGGGGTAGGTTCTCATGACCATGTGTTCGACCGCCCGGCTCAGGGTGGGCTGGGTGAGATTGAGAAAAACTTGTTCGGGCGGGAACATGGACTGGAAGCGTGCGGCCGGGGTGTTGGCCTTGAATACAGGTTCTTTCTCCCATTTCAGCTCCGACGGATAGATTGCCAGGCAGGGTTGTCCGGGCATCATTCGAGAGACCAGCCCCGGCATCCGGGCATGGCCGGGCTCCCACGAGAGTTGTCCGGTTCGGGCCAGGAACAAAACCCTCAGATCAAGCTGCTGGTCTTTTTTTCGCATGGTTCCGACAGCTCGGCTCCAGTTGGGCAGAGCCACCGTTTCAATCTGCGGGTCATCGGGTTGGAAGTGTTTTCTTCGAATCATCGATTGCATGGTTGATTTGTCGGCCAGAATCTGCATGTTGGCACCGATTTGTCCGACCAGCCTCCGGAGCACCGCCCATGCCGCCGCGAAGCCGGCTTGGCGCTCCATCAGTGGCGGGATGGCAACCTGGACTCGGCGGCAGGTGTTGAGCAGGGTCGGATGGAAGAAGCGGAAGACCAGATGCCGACCCTGCTCGACCAGGCGGGTCGGCACATGCTCGAATTCGCTGGGGAACGAGAGCTGGTCATCGACGACCAGGGTGGAGATGCGCAAATCGCGGGAGGCACCGATAATCTCCTCGACCATATTGTCGGAGAGCCGGACAATCGAGCTGACCGGTGCATCGCCTTCGACCGCCTGCAAAGTGGCGTTGGCCAGCAGTTTTTCGGCATTGGCCACATCCTTCTCTGAGGCATCGCTTTCAGGAACGATCATGGTGGGGTACAGAGCCTCGCCCGACGTTGGTTCCCGAATCATCATGGCCAGGGACATCAGCGGTTCAATCTGGCGTTCATCGCTGACTGGCACCATGATTCGCTCCGGCGCCCCCGAGCTGTCCAGAGTGCGTTCTCCCTCCTGCAGCGCCAGCTGCGGTCCATAGCGTTCGGTAACCCACGGGCCAAGCAGACAGGTGGCCAGAATCATCAGGATAGTGCCGTTCAGGACATCGTCCGTAAAGATTCCCAGCCGCACTCCGACAATCACCGCCGCCAGGGTGGCGGCCGCCTGGTTGACGGTCAGTCCGAAGAGCACCCCCGTCTCCGCCCGGCTGAAGCCTAGAATTCGACCGGAGATAAGGGCGGCCATAAACTTGGTGACATATCCCGCCGCCACCATGTAGAGCATCACCAGCCAGGCTTTGCCGGAGGTCATCAACAGGGCGACGTCGACCCGCAGCCCCACCGACAGCAGGAAGAAAGGAATGAACAGTGCGTCGCCGACGAAGCGCAGGCGAATCATCAGCCGGCTTTGATCCGGGATCAGCAGGTTAAGTGTCAGGCCGGCGAGAAAGGCGCCGATAATCGGCTCCAAGCCTGCCAGCGGCGCCATGGCGGCGCAGCCGAAGGCAAAGACCAGGACATACAGGAACCCCGACACTCCCTCGACATTGCCGACCCGGCGGAAAAACCAGCGGCTGAGCCGTGGTGCTCCCCAGGCCACAACCCCGACGTAGACCACAAGTTTCAGTCCCTGCTCGAGCCAGAAGCCCATGGTCAAATCACGGCGGCTGGACTCGGCGATCACGGCCAGCACCAGCAGCGCCAGGGTGTCGGTCAGCACCGTCCCTCCCGCCGCCGCCGTTATCACTCTTTGCTTGACTAGGCCGAGGCGCTGGACAATCGGGTAGGGCACCAGGGTGTGCGAGGCGAACATACTGGCCATCAGGATGGCGGCGGGCCAGGGAAATCCGAGCAGCAGGGCGGCGCCCAGGGTGCCGAGCGTCTGGGGGATAATAAAAGTGATCAGGCCGAAAACAACGCTGTTGTGCCGCTCGCGCATGAACCGGTGCATGTCAATTTCCAGCCCCACCAAAAACATCAGATACAGCAGGCCGACCGACCCGAGCGGCGGGATCATGCTGTCTTCGGGAATCCAGTTGGCGGCGTGCGGCCCGAGAGCGATGCCGGCGATAATCAGGCCGATCAGGCCGGGCACGCGAAAGCGCTCGAACAGCATCGGCACCACCAGTACAACCAGCAGGGCAAGGACAAAAATCACCGAGGGCGCCCTAGGGTCAAAGCCGTGTACCTGGGTGGCCACAGGCAGCGCCGACAGCAAGTTCGGGGAGAATATGTTGAAGCAGTGGAGCATGAGACATCAGGTGCCTTTTGGCAATGATTGTATTATAATACTTTTCGCCAATTTTATCACGGATTCAAGTGTTCGTTAAGGTAGCCGATTTGGCGTCGATTGCAAGGGTGATTCCCTTGCGTAGCGTAGGCAACATTCATGAATCCCCGCAGGCATCTGGAGACGGCGGGCCTCCGCCGTTAATACCGCCCGAAAGCGGAGGGGGAAACCGGAAGGCTGAAACCGGAAACCGGAAAGTCGAGGCCGGACGGCTCCAGTTTTTTTTGACTTCGTGACTGCATGTCTTCATGACTCCGAAGTATCAATCCGGTGTCACCAAGTCACGAAGTCATGGAGTCAAATGTAGCAAGGTTTTCATCGAGTCGCGATTGTTGATGTCTGTGACCATGTTTGCCGGCTCCGGGTGTCTTTGTCGACAACGTTCTGGACAAGGCTTGAACCAACAAGAATTCGGAACTACAACCCTTTTCGCACAAGGCCCAGCAAGTATAAAATGACAGAAACACCGAGGATAAAATACAATCCCCGCCTGGCAACCATTCTGCGCTGGAGCGTGGTGGTAGCATACATGGGACTGATCGCATTTCTCACGCTTAGTCCGGGGCGCATGGTCGCCGCCTTCACCCTTTCCATACGTCATTTCGACAAGCTCGGACATGCCGTTTTGCATGGCGGCCTGGCGGTTCTCATCTGCTGGGCGCTGCGCTATCGATTTCGACATCGGCTATGGCTGCTCTATGTGGTCGCGGCCTCGCACATCTACGGAACTCTGATGGAATTGGGGCAGTACTACATGCCCTATGGACGCACCTTCTCCTGGGGCGACATCGCGGCCAACACCATTGGCGCCACTGTCGCGGTTGGCCTGCTCGGCCTGCGTCAGAGCTGGAAGGAGTATCAAAGCCGCCGCCCGCCGCCGCTTAAACTTACAGACCATCGAACTATCGGCGACTTGCTTAAGCGCTGGTTTGATCTGACGGCCGCCAGCCTCGGACTGCTCGCTCTGTCCCCGCTGCTGATGGTTCTGGCCATTCTAGTCAGGATCAGGCACGGTTCTCCGGTCCTGTTCCGGCAAATTCGCCCCGGCCTTGGCGGTCGGCCGTTTGTCCTGTTGAAATTTCGTACCATGACCGATCAGCGCGACCAGGACGGCGAGCTGCTGCCGGACGAACAGAGGCTCACCGGGCTCGGTCGCTTCCTGCGCAACACCAGCCTCGATGAGTTTCCGGAACTGATCAATGTGGTCAGGGGCGACATGAGCCTGGTCGGCCCGCGCCCGCTGCTGATGCGCTATCTCGACCGCTACACCCCGGAACAGACACGCCGCCATCAGGTCCGGCCCGGAGTGACCGGCTGGGCCCAGGTCAACGGAAGAAACGCCATTACCTGGGATGAAAAATTCAAATATGATGTATGGTATGTTGACAACCGTGGTTTCTGGCTTGACCTGAAAATTCTGCTGCTGACAGTCTGGCAGGTGGTTGCACGCAAGGGCATCAGCGCCGATGACCATGCCACAATGCCGGAATTTATGGGAAGCAAAAACAGCGATCAATAGACGGCAGTGCGAAGAACACCGACCAAGCGCCACCACAGAGAGAAATTCGATTACGTCGAATATTTCGATTCATTCGACCCAAATTTCGCAACCACAACCGAGCCAAACCATGAACCAGCAAGAAATAGAGAAAATCATTCTGCAAGCGGCCGAGGAAACTCACTCGCAATTGGCGGCGACCATCCGGCAGGACGGCCGAAACACTCCGTTGTTCGGGCGCGACACCCCCCTCGATTCTCTGGCGCTGGTAGCTCTGATTGCAGCCGTTGAAACCGGCTTGCGCGAACATTTCGACCGCGATATTTTACTGGTCAACGAAGACGCCATGTCCCGCCGCCGCAGCCCCTTCCGCAATGTCGGCGCGCTTTGCGACTATATTCAGGAGCTGCTAGCCTGATTAATTAATGCGAATTCGGCCATGCGCCATTATATATTTATAATCAACAGGATACAGGTGTTGTTCTGAAAAACCTGATTTGTCAATAATTGCATGGGCGATTCGAGCCAACCGTAGGTCGGGAATCTGTCCCGACCAGCCTCGATTCGAGCCAACCGTAGGTCGGGAATCTGTCCCGACCAGCCTCGATTCGAGCCAACCGTAGGTCGGGAATCTGTCCCGACCAGCCTCGATTCGCATGGGCGAGACGGATTCTCGCCCTACGGAGAGTCCATTTCGCAATTCCCTAGAATCGGCAGAAAAAGAAAATGAAATAGCTGATAGATTGGAAAGAGAATATGTCTGGAGCTGAAGAGCCTGAACACGTTTTGCGTGAAACGGAAGAACTATGCAGAATCTTCAAAATCCAGCATCCGAACTGCACGCATTAACGGATTGACACGCAGGAAGAATACGTAATGCGTAATGGCTGACAGGGTTATATTACATATTACACATTACGAATGACAGGGGAGTCAAACCATGTCCGAACATAAAACCATCCTTGTCACCGGTGCCGGCAAAGGCATCGGACGCGGCCTGGCCGAAGCCATGCTGAAACGCGGCTGGCAGGTGTGCGGATGCAGCCGCGCCGAAAGCACTTTGAAACATGACCGCTACCGTCATTATCAGACGAATGTCGACGATGAAGACTCGGTTGTTTCAATGTTTCGACGGATGGCCAGGGAGGGAGGGGAATTGTCGGCTCTGATCAACTGCGCCGGCATCGCCCGCATGAATCCGGCGCTGCTGACCCCGGCCAGCTCGGCCACCACCATTATGAACACCAACTTCAACGGTACTTTTGTCTGCTGTCGGGAAGCGGCTAAGTTGATGATGCGGAGGAAATTCGGAAGGATCGTCAATTTCGGCTCAATCGCGGTTCCCCTGGCATTGGCCGGCGAGGCTGTGTACGGCGCCTCGAAAGCGGCGGTCGAACACCTGACCAGAGTCCTGGCCCGCGAGCTGGGGGGATATGGGATCACCGTCAACTGTGTGTCGCCAAACCCGATAAAAACCGGCTTGATCGACGGCGTGCCCGAGGACATGCTCGAACGCTTGGTTGCCCGCCAGGCAATCCCCCGGTTCGGAGAAATAGACGATGTGATTAACGCCGTCGATTTCTTTCTGCGCCCGGAAAGCAGCCTGGTCACCGGCCAGACCGTCTATCTCGGCGGCCCGCCGTAAACGGAAGACCCGAGCGATCCGACCGATTTGACTTGCGACCGAAGACCAACGAACGCAAGCCCAAATAGCAGATGCGGCCTGCCTGCCGCATCCGCAGGGCCGGAATCCGTCCGGCCCAGTGGTCGAGTCAGATACTCGACCTACGATTTAGCCGTAGGGCCGGAATCCGTCCGGCCCATGGTCGAGTCAGATACTCGACCTACGCCAAT
>SLNM01000212.1 GCA_007133055.1 Lentisphaeria bacterium | reverse complement strand
CCTGATTAATTCATGCGAATTCGGCCATGCGATTTTATTGAACAGAAGTTAACAAAGACAACAAAGGGAAGGCAAAAGAAAAATGTCAGGAGTTGAATAAACTTCGTTATCTTCGTTTCCTTCTGTAAAGTTTTGTGACTTTTTGCCTGCCACGACGTAGGCTTTGCGAAGTCGGGTGTTTTTTGTGGCTATTTCTGTTTTATCATGCAATCTGCGGCAAACTTGGCTCGTGAATTAAGCAGGCTAGGACTTCAGGGTGTGCCTGATGATTTCCGAGAAGTCATCCGGCCGCTCCTGCAAAGCCTGCAGAACGTCCAGGCCAGTTTCACTGTCGACCTGGCGGTTTTGCCAGTTTTCCGGCTTCCATGCCTGAATGGTGGTGACCGCACCCAGAAGCAGGACGCGCTCGGTGATTTCAGCATGCTCCATCAATTTTTTGGTCAGGGTGATGCGGCCCTGCCTGTCGCAGGCGCATTCCTGGGCCATCGATCCGATGCTGGCCAGGGCGATGGCGGCGCGGCCGTCGGCGAAGGAGATTTTGCGCAGCTTGCCGAGCAGTTCCCGGAAGGTGGCGGCGGGCACCAGTTGCAGAGATTTATCCCTTCCCGGAAAAAGGAAGAACAGGTTTTCCGCCGCTTCTCCGCTGCGCCACTGACTGGGGATGGCGACACGCCTCTGGCTGTCCACGTTGAACAAGTGTTCACCGAGGAACAATTCCTTCATTGCCTTCGCCTGCGCCGCCTGCTTCACGTCAAAATTCACCTATTTGGACCTAATTCAACCTATTTGCCCCTAAAATAGCGCCGGTTGCAAGGAAGCGCAAGTCGAAATGTGAAAGGAAATTGACTTTTTTTATGTTTTGAGGCTGAATTTGATTGAAAAAAGTTTGAAAACAGGGGGTGTCAGGGAGGGAGCAGCTTGATTTCGCCGTTTCGGACGCTTTATTTTCATCGGACGGCGAGCGGTTTGTCAACCGTTCTGTGCGGCCCCTTTTTAGGCAGCGAGATTTTATCAGCGACAGGGTTATGCAATGAAGCAGACTAGCGATCGATGGTTTGCCGGCAAAGTAGTTTTGGTAACCGGCGGTGCGGTGCGCATAGGCCGGGCGGTGTCACTGGCGTTTGCCCGGGCCGGTGCGCGGGTGGCGGTGCATTGTCGTTCTTCGACTCGTCAGGCGGAGGAGCTGGTTGATAGGCTGAATGAATTGTCCGACGGCTGTTTTTGGCTGCAGGCCGATCTTGATGATTCGAACGAGCGGGATGGTTTGGTTGGTGCGGTGCTGGAACGGACGGGCAGACTGGACTGCCTGGTCAACAACGCCTCGGTGTATCGGCGGCGGTCGCTGCTGGAACTTGATGAATCGGCGTTGCTGGCCGACTGGCGGATTAATTTTCTGGCCCCTTTTCAGTTGATGCGCCAGTTCGCTCTGGCCGCGGAGAGGGGGGTGATCATCAATTTGCTCGACCAGCGGGTGGCTGGGGTTGATCCGGGTGCGGGAGGGTATGGCCTGGCCAAGAAAATGCTGCGGGACGCCACCGAGGCGGCGGCGTTGGAGTGGGCGCCGCGGGTGCGGGTCAACGGAGTCGGGCCGGGGCTGGTGCTGCCGCCCCCGGGGGTGCCGAAGGAGAAGATGAAGCCGCTGCTGCGGCAAGTTCCTATGCGTTGTTCCTCGACGGTCGAGGAAGTGGCTGAAGCCTGCCTGTTTCTGGCTCGCAGCGAGACAGTGACCGGCCAGGTGCTCTATGTCGACGGCGGCCTGCATCTGACCTGATCGACAGTTGATCAAAACGAAACATCGAACATGTTGGCTAGTAGGTTTTCGCGTTGTAAAGTGCCACGCCTTGGCGTGAGCTTTGGTCTTGTTCCCAACGTTATCCGGTCCAACTTGCTGTCCGGATGCTTCTTTGTCCGAAGAATGAGGTTTGTCATGCGTATCCTGATTATCGGCGCCGGTGCCACCGGTCGTACTCTGGCCGTGGCTTTGCGTGAAATGAACCATGACATTGTCCTGCTGGACAGGGACTTGGACGCCTTGTCCAGGGTGGAGGCCCTGGTTGATGTCATGACCGTTCGCGGTGAAGGCGGCAGCCCGCTTGCCCTGGAGGATGCCGGCATAGCCAAAACCGACATGGTCCTGGCCGTTACCAATCACGACGAGGTCAACATACTTGCCTGCATTTACGGCCGGAGGGCAGGCGTGCCCACCAAAGTGGCGCGAGTTACCAATATTGACTACCTGGCCCCGTCGCGCTGGAATTGGCAGGAGCAAGGTCTGGACTTGCTGGTTTCGCAAAACGAGGAATGCGCCCGCGAAGTGCATGCCATACTCCGGCACCCGGGCGCCGTCGATGTGGTGGACATCCTGGAAGGGCGAATTCTGGCGGTCGGCATCCGTCTTCAGGAATCTTCGCCAATGGTCGGTAAGAATCTCGAGGAATTGGCCAGAACCCATGACATACTGACGCGCACCCGGGTTATTGCCTTGCTGCGCCAGGAAAATCTGCTTATCCCGCACGGCGAAACCCGTTTGCTGAGCGGCGACGAGGCCTATGTGGTTTTGCAGAGCGAGGATGTCGATTCCTTGCTTGACTGGGCTTTTCCCGAAAGACCCCGGATCGAGCGGGACATCATCGCGGGCGGCGGCGGCATTGGTCTGACCTTGGCGCAGCGGATGGAGAAGGATGGTCGAAGCCTGACATTGGTCGAGCGCCACGGTGATCGCGCCGAACTGGTGGCGGAAAAACTTAATCGCAGCATGATCCTCAAAGGTGACACCGCAACCCAGGAGACCCTGAAGGAGGCGGGCATTGGCCCGAACACTTCATTTACGGCGATGACCGGGGATGATGAGCTGAACATCGTATCCTGCGTACTGGCCAAGACCATGGGGGCGGCATGGACTGTGGCCCAGGTGGGCAAGCCGGAATATGTGCCGATTATCCGCCACATGAAGTTGCTGGACAGAGTAGTAAGCCCCTACACCACCATGATCAATGTTATCCTTCGCTTTGTCCGCGGCCAGAATGTTCGGGCCGCCACTGTTTTCCAGTCGCTGCCCGGCGAGATGCTGGAATTCGAGCTGAATGAAAACAGCAAGTGGGACGGTTATCCTCTTCGCAGGGTGCCATTGAGCGACGGCGCTGTAGTTGCCATTGTCCAACGCGAAAACGAGGTATTCATTCCTGCCGGCGACTTTGTGCTCAAGGCCGGAGATCGGCTTGCCCTCTTCACCGATGCCAGAAATGTCAACCGTGTAACCTCGATTCTGAAGAAATAGGCGTGGAAATACTGTGAATATTCGAGCCGTCGCCCATTTAATATCCTTTATGCTGATAGGCCTGGCTCTGGCCATGCTGTTCTGCATGGGGATTGCGGTCTGGTCCGATGACCCGGCAGCCGCTGTCCGGGCTCTCGGTCTGTCCGGCGGCATTGTTGTGATATGCGGTAGCCTACTGTGGTTTTTTACCAGGGGACCAATTGAACTGTCCAGGCGGGATGGCTTTGGCATAGTTACCTTCGGATGGCTGGCCGCCGCGGTGGCGGGCGCATTGCCTTATCTGCTGTCGGGGGTGATCGCGCATCCGGTGTCCGCTTTCTTCGAGTCAATGTCCGGGCTGACCACCACGGGAGCATCGGTTCTGACCGATCTCGAGGGAATATCACGAGGCATCCTTTTCTGGCGGGCTCTGACCCATTTTTTTGGTGGCATGGGCGTTTTGATTCTGGTGGTGGCGATCATCCCGTTTCTGGGCATTGGCGGCATGCAGATTTACCGGGCGGAAATGCCGGGGCCCTCCAAGGACCGCCTTTCACCCAGAATCACCACCACGGCGAAGCTACTGTGGGCGGTCTACGTCGCTATGTGCATTGTCCAGGCGTGCCTGCTGATGCTGGGCGGCATGAGTGTGTTCGACGCTTTCTGCCATGCCTTCGCCACCATGGCCACCGGCGGGTTTTCGACTCGCAGTCAAAGCGTTGGCGCCTTCAACAGTGTTTACATCGAAATTGTCACGATCATTTTCATGTTTTTGGCGGGTGTCAACTTCTCCCTGCACTATCGAACAGTCACCGGCAACTGGCGGGCTTATTTTCGGGACACGGAATTCCGCTTCTACTGCCTGGTCTGGCTGACAGCCTGTGTTCTCCTCAGCGGAATCACCTGGCGCACCATCTACGGGGGACTGGGACAGGCCTTGCGGGCCGGTTTTTTCCAGGGCACCGCGATTCTTACCACCACCGGGTTTGTCACGGAAGACTTCGACCTGTGGCCTGCGGCCGCTCGCACCATCCTGGTGATTCTGATGTTTTTTGGGGGCTGCGCCGGCTCCACCGGCGGCGGCATGAAGCATTTGCGCATCCTGATTGTGATCAAAAACATATTGCGGGAAATTCACCTGTTCATGCGGCCGCAGGCCGTGGTCAAAGTCAAGGTGGGCGGCCGAACACTGTCGGACTCCGCCATCTCAAACATCACCGCGTTCGTTATTCTTTTTCTGCTGATGTTCGCTGTCAACACCCTGCTCATGACATTCTTCACGCCGGATCTGAAAACCGCCCTGAGCTCCGTGATTGCGACCATGGGCAACATCGGCCCCGGCCTCGGCGGGGTGGGGCCAATGGTTAACTATGCGGAAATTCCGGAAGCCGGCAAAATGCTGCTGTCCTTCTGCATGCTTTTAGGCCGGCTCGAAATGTATACGGTGCTGATTGTTTTCCTGCCGGGATTTTGGAAAAGATAAGGAATTGTTTATTATGACTGAATCATGCTATCGTTTTGCGCCGTCGCCCACCGGCAATGTCCATATCGGCAATATCAGGGTGGCTATTTTCAACTGGCTTCAGGCCCGCCACTGCGGCGGCGAGTTCGTTTTGCGCATCGAGGACACCGACCAGCAAAGGTCGACTCCGGCGGCCATCGACAATCTGCTGCAGGTCATGGATTGGCTGGGGCTGGACTATGACCGGGAGCCGTTGTACCAGTCGGCTCGGCGTCAGCGTCATCGGCAGGCGGCCGAGCAATTGCTGGCCTCCGGCCAGGCCTATCGCCACGGTGCCGGCCAGGACGGGGAGCCGGTGGTCTTTCGCATCCCTCTGGACTTGGAGGAATTTGCCGCCGTTACCACGGTCGGCCCGGTCCGGCTGGAGCTGATGGCAGGGCAGCCGCTGGCCATTGACGCGACCGGCATCGCCTATGTCCTGCCCTCGCGCAAGGGGAAGCCGGTCCCGCAGCATTCCTGCCTGGCCGGGATGCATGATCTAAGGGTGCGGGATGCGGCGGGGAATACCCTGTTCTCGCTGCCGGAACAGTTGCCGGCAATTGTTCGGGGGGAACAATGCTTCTCCTCGGACGCGGCGACGATTCTCGAATTCACCCGCCGGCAAGTATCCTTCCACGACCTGGTCAAGGGGGTCCTGGCCAAGCCTCTCGACAGCTTGCGCGACCTGGTGGTGGTCCGCAGCGACGGCTCGCCAGTCTTTCATCTGGCCAATGTGGTCGATGATGTCGATCAGGGGGTTACCGACATCGTGCGCGGCGATGACCATGTCGAAAACACCTACCGACATTTGTTTCTGTTCCATGCTCTCGGCCGGACTCCGCCGCGCTACGCCCACCTGCCCATGATTGTCAATCCCCAGGGCAAGCCCTACAGCAAGCGCGACGGCGCCGCCTTTGTCGGCGAGTTTCGCCAGCAGGGATATTTACCGGAGGCTTTGTTCAACTATCTGGCTCTGCTCGGGTGGTCGCCCGGCGGGGATCGCGAGAAGATGGACCGGCAGGAGATGGTATCCCTGTTCAGCCTGTCGCGGGTGCAGCGAACGGCGGCTCAGATGGACTTGCGCAAGCTTGACAACTTAAACGGCCAGTACATGGCCGAGCTGCCGCTGCCGGACTTTATCGCGCGTGCCCGAGACCAGGCCGCGCAGTACCCATGGAGCACCCAGGCGGAACCGCAATTGTTCGCCCGGGTGGCGGCATTGATGCAGAGCAGAACCAAGAAAATGACCGACGTGGAAGACTGGCAGTCCTTCTTTGTCGAACTGCCGGACTATGACGAAAAAGAAACCCGCAAACATTTAAGCAAGCCAGGCGCGGCCGAGGCGCTGGCCGAGCTGGCCGAAGGTCTTGGCCAGGTTGAATGGGAGGAGGAAGCTCTCGAGCAGGCGGTCCGCGAGGCGGCTGAAAAGCATGGCGTGCGTCCGGGCAAGCTGAACCAGCCACTGCGGCTGGCCACAACCGGCGCCGCCGTCGGCGCCGGCATCTTCGAAACCATG
>SLNM01000252.1 GCA_007133055.1 Lentisphaeria bacterium | reverse complement strand
CCTCCCCTCCCCCCAAAAACTCGGCCACCAGATAGGCGGCGTCGTTGGCGCTGTGCATCATGATTATTTTCAACAACTGATCAAGCGAAAAGGTTTCCCGGGGATCGAGCCAGACTTGCCGCCCCCCCACCGCCGCCGCCTGGCGTGTGACTCGAACTTCGGTGTCCAGAGAAAGATCAGGATTTGCCTCGATCTCCTCCATCAGCAGCAGGACGGTCATCATTTTGGCCATCGAGGCAATCGGCACCGGCTGTTCGCTCTCCTTCTCCCAGAGGATGCGGCGGTTACTCCAGTCCAGAAGCAATCCCGCCCGGCAACCCTCGGCCAGGCGGGTAACTTCTTCGGGCAGCGAGCGTGACGGACGAACAAAGCCTGAGTAGTCCATCGCCCCCGGCGCATCCCCCGGCATTGCCTCCTCGACTGTCTCTGTCTCATTCTCTATCTTCTCCTCCTCGGTGCGGACAGGCCGGTCAGGACTGACGGTATCCACTCTGGCCGGACGGAAAAGCAGCCACAGCAAGAGCACATGCAGCAGCAGCACGGCGACAGCAACAACAACGACAGTGGATTTCATAGTCTAGCCAAGCCCTGATTAAAAAATTGACACTTATTTGTTGGCACAGAAGAAGAAAGACGGGAACAGACGCTCCTTAACCGCAGGGCGGCGGAGAATTTCGAAATGCTTTCTCCGTAGGGCCGGAATCTGTCCGGCCCATGCGAATCGAGCCTGGTCGGGACAGATTGCCGCTTCGCTGCTGTCCTTCGGACAGCCTCTGTTGCTTCGCAACGGTCCCAACCTACAATTGGCTCGATTCGCACATTTCGCAATTCTCTCCGCAGGGCGGCGCAGCGGCAAACTTGGCTCGTGAATTAAGCAGGCTAGCGTCTTCAATGCCCGTCGGTTTGAAGCGTAGCTTCGCTGTTTAACGTACCGCCAAACCAGAAGCAATACAAACCTACGACTTGCAAATCCGTCATCCGGAATTTATTCTAAGGACTGACTTCGACCAACCCTTGACAAATTCGGTTCCGTCCAGTTTTGACAGACGATAAGAATTCCACACAGACGGCCCGGAGAGCTGTTTCAACTATGACATCTATGACTTCCGACCAGCAGACCGAGCTAGAGCTGAGACGCCACTCACAGTTGCAATCTTTGCTGATCAACCTATCCAATCGTTTTATCAATATTCCTCTTCAGGCTTTGGACTTGGCCATCGACGACGCTCTCTGTGCGGTCGGCCAGTTCATCAATGCGGACCGCGCCTACTTGTACGAGTATGATTTTCAGCGGCAAACCATCGCCATCAACCATGAATGGCGGGCCGAGGGCGCGCCTTCGAGCCGCCAGATGTTTGTTTCGGTCAAATGGGATGACATCCCCGACTGGGTGGACAGCCACTGGCGCGGAGATATTATCAATCTGCCGCAAGTTTCGAATCTGTCCGACCAATCAGTGCGCGACTTGCTGGATCGCCATTCAGTGTGCAGCTTGATCGCCCTGCCTTTGAAATCGGGCGGGCGGTGTCTGGGCTTCATTGGTTTCGACACCATCGACCGTGAGCAAGTCTGGTCCGACAACCAAGTGGCGCTGCTGGAGATGCTGGCGCAGTTACTGGTCAACGCCAGCCTGCGCGCCGATCGTGAGCAGGAGCTAATTCAGGCCCGCGAACAGCAGCAGGAGGCGAACCGGCAATTGGAAGAGGCTCTCGACCGAGTGCAGATCATGGCGATGGAGGCGGAGGCTGCGGACATTGCAAAGAGTCAGTTTTTAGCCGGCATGAGCCATGAAATCCGCACTCCGATGAATGCGATTGTCGGCCTGACCCATTTGGCAATGGAAAAAAACCGGGATCGCAGCATCGAATCCTATCTGCACAAAATCCAGCATGCCTCGAGTACTCTGCTGCAAACGATCAACGACATCCTTGACTACTCGAAAATCGAGGCGGGCAGAATGCAGCTCAGCAACGAACCGTTCTCTCTGGAATCGGTAATCGAGGCCATTACCGGCATGTTCTCCTTTCAGGCGCACGAACGAGACCTGGCGCTTAATTCGACGATTGACCCGGAAGTACCCGACCGCCTGTTCGGAGACCCTCTGCGACTGCGTCAAATTTTAATCAACCTAGTCGGCAACGCCCTTAAGTTCACCGACCAGGGAGAGGTCTCCATCTCGGCAACTCTGGAAGAGCTGACGGAAGACTCGGCAACCCTGCGCTTTGCAGTCAAAGACACAGGCATTGGCATCCCCCCCGACAAGAGAAAAGTTCTATTCAGGCCTTTTTCTCAGGTGGACCCGGCGCTGAACCGCAAATACCACGGCACCGGCCTTGGCCTGTCGATCACCAAAAGGCTGGTTGACCTGATGGACGGCGAAATCGGTTTGAAAAGCGAACCGGGCAATGGTTCCGAGTTCTTTTTCACCATTCCTTTCAAAATCCAAATCGATGCAGGCATCATGGCTTCACTGATTAATCGGCAAGGGTTGAAAGTGCTGATCGTCGACGACGATCCGGGTGCCCGGGAAATCCTTTCCGAAGCCATGAAGTCATTCCATTTTAAGCACACCTGCGCCTCCAGCGGCAGGCAGGCATTGCAAATCCTCGAGGAAACCACCGAGCCGGGAGTTCAGCCCTATGATTTGATCCTGCTCGACTACAAAATGAAGGGGCTTGACGGATTTGAAACCGCCCGTCGCATCAAACAGAATCGAAAGCTCAAGAAAACCCCGGTCATTATCATGGTTACCGCCTATCAGAGCGATCAGGCCAAAAAACAGGCAAAAGAAATGCAGCTTGACGGTTTTCTGGTCAAGCCGGTCAGCCAGTCGACTTTGTTCGACCCTATTGTCGACATATTTGGCCGGGAGGAGTCCCTGTTTTCGGCTTCAGTCGGCGATGAACTGCAACAATCGGCGGCAACGACGCCCGCAGGAGCCTCCGTACTGATAGTCGAGGACAACCCCACCAATCAGGAAATCGCCCGCGAGCTGCTGCACCAGGCGGGGTTTCGCACCACGACCGCCGAAAACGGGGAGCAGGCTTTGGAAGTCCTTCGCAAACAATCATTTGACGCTGTCCTGATGGACGTGCAGATGCCGATTATGGACGGCTACGAGACAACCAAAAGAATTCGCCGATCTCGGCGCATTGACAAAGATGTTCCGATAATCGCGATTACCGCCCATGCCATGTCCGGAGATCGTGAACAGGCTTTGCAGGCGGGCATGAACGACTACATTGCCAAGCCGTTTGACCCTCAGCAGTTGATCGCCAAGGTCAGACAATGGATTGCGGATCCGAAATCGGACAGGAAAGCACCCACTCCAGCCACATCGAAAGCAACCCTCCAAAACGCATTTCCGCCAATCAAGGGAATCGATACCGAGGACGGATTGCGCAGAGTGGGTGACAACCCTGAAGTTTATCTCCGGCTACTGCGACAATTCATGGAGGAATGCGAGAAGGCAGCCAGGGAACTGACACCCTGCTCGGGGGGGCGGGAGAACTGCAAGCACACCTCGAGCGTGATTCACAATCTCAAGGGAGTGGCGGGTAATATCGGGGCAAAATCGCTGATGAAACTCTGCCAGGAGGCCGAAACCAAACTGTCGGCAAACAGATCAATTCGGCGCGAGCTGCAGAAGATAGTGAGTCAGGCCCAGCGCCTGCGCCGGGAGATTGCCCGGCACCTGCCCGATCAAGCGCCCGCACCCGAAGCATCGTTGCAAGGCGAAGAGAACCTCGAACGCGCCCGGGAACTCCTGGCGAACTTGCGGGAACTCCTGGAAAACGATTTGCATGTCGAACAAAAAATTCTGGACAATTTAGCCGAAGTTCTACCCCGAGACAATCGGCAGGCGACGGAATTGATGCGGGCGGTTACCGATTTCGACTATGCAAAGGCGCAAAGTATATGCGACTGCCTGATGACCAGCTGTCAGACTCCCGGAACACGTCGGTCAAAGGGCGTTAAATCATAATCTAATCTTTCAAACTGTGACAGAAGCCCCTTGATTATGAGTGCAACTAGAACAGCCAAGCAGACCATATTGGTGGTCGACGACATGCGCACGAACCTTACTGCCCTGGCGCATGCTCTGCAGGCCGAATGGGCAGTAAAAATAGCGACCGACGGAGCCAACGCTCTGCGGATCGCCGCCAGCGAGCCGCAGCCTGATTTGATTTTGCTGGACGTGAAAATGCCCGGCATGGACGGCTATGAAGTCTGCCGCCGTCTGAAGCAAGAGCGCCGAACCCGGGACATTCCGATCATTTTCATCACCGCCCTTAACGAAGAGAAGGACGAAGCGCAGGGACTGGCGCTGGGCGCCATCGACTACATTTCCAAGCCGTTCAGCCCGCCTTTGGTGCGGGCCCGAATTCGCAATCATCTGAAAATTCAAAGCCTGACCAGCGAGTACGAACGCGTTTTTCACGGCACCCAGGACGCCATGTTCCTGGTCGAACTTACGGGCACCGGAGAATTCCGTTATCTCCGAAACAACCAACCGCACCAGGAAAAAACCGGCATTGCGCTTGAGCAGCTTCAAGGAGCCACTCCGGAGGATTTACTCGGGAAAAAGCTTGGCGGGGAGATTCGCAGGCGCTACGCACAGTGTGCCGAGGAGGGAAAAACCCTGTCCTACGAGGAAACACTGAACCTGCCGGCGGGAGAAAGAGTTTGGCTGACCCGCCTGACCCCGGTGGTCGAGCCGGGTAAAACAACCTACATAGTCGGTGCCTCGACCGACATCACCGACCGTAAGCTGGCGGAAAAAGAAGTTGCGGCGGCAAGCCGCAAGGAGCGCGAGCTGCAGGCGCGAATTCAACAAATGCTGCTGGGCACCCGACCGCCCCAAGGATTAAGCGGAGTGGAAATTGAAACCATCTCCAGGCCATCGCGCCATCTGGACGGAGACTTCATTGATTTTCACACCTTTGGCCGCCACTGTTTTGACATGATTCTCGGCGATGTCATGGGCAAGGGGATACAGGCGGCTCTGATCGGAGCCGGAGCCAAAAACTTGTTTCTGGAAAAACTCGCCGCCCTGCTCTATCGGCGGGCGCAGAAAAAAGAAGCGCAACCACCGACCCCGGTGCAGTTGGTTTCTTTGGTGGACGCGGAGCTGGGTCAGCGCCTGATAGCATTGGAAAAGTTTATCACCCTCTGCTATATCCGGGTCGATCTGGCCAGCCGCACGCTTTGTTTTGTCGACTGCGGGCACACCGAGATTTTGCTGCGCCGCGCCAGCTCGGGGCGCTGCGAAAGTCTGAAAGGAAGCAACATGCCATTGGGATTCGTGCCCGAGCAGCAGTTTAGGCTGCACTCAACCAGATTGCAGCCGGGAGATTTGATCGTGTGCTATTCCGACGGAGTCAGCGAGGCCGCCAGCCCCGAGGGCGAAATGTTCGGTCGTCATCGACTGCGTAGCCTGATCGAGCGACTGCATGACGATGCCGAGGTTGAAAGTATCCCCCGGCAACTGCTGGAAGCGGTTTCCGGGCATACCCGGCAGAATAGCTTTGCCGATGATTTCACCTGCACCGTCATTCGCATTGACCCGGAAATAATATATCGCACTTCCTCCACGATGGCGGGACAGCTCGAACAACTGCCAAAGCTACGCCGTTTTTGCCGACGGCTGATTGCCGCCTGTCCATTGCGCCAGTGCCGTGAGGAGGACCGGAGCCTGTTCACAGTGGCCGTGCAGGAAGCATTCGTGAACATCGTCGAACATGCCTTCCAGGGGCGTAGCAACTCTATCCGGCTCGAAGGCTTGGTCACCAAGGACTGGGTGCGGGTGCGACTAGAATACCACGGAAAAGCCTTCGATTTCGACACGGTTCCATCGGTTGATCGCGGCGCCGACCCAAAAACCATGACTGCCAGCCGGGGGCGCGGAATGCATATTATGCGCAGCGTAATGGACGGTTGCGTGTCAAAGCAGACTGACATTGACCAAGCGTGTGTTACCTTAACCAAGAACCTAAATCAAACTTCGTCAGGAATTGAATAATGCGTTTGCAATCCTCGGAAGTCAATCAAGTGCAAATTATTGTTGTTTCGGAAGCGACCCTGGACGCGGCCAACAGTGAGACCTTCAAGGCATCGCTGGAACCAATGATAAAAAACAACCCCCGCGTTGTTCTGGATATGGCCGGGACCACCTTTCTTGACAGCTCCGGCTGCGGTGCGCTGCTTGCCTGCTACCGTCAGGCCGTGGCCGGTGGCGGCGACTTAAAACTGTGCCGGGTACAAAAGACGGTGGCCGCCCTG
>SLNM01000370.1 GCA_007133055.1 Lentisphaeria bacterium | reverse complement strand
AGTTCTCATCCATCTTTGCGATCTTTGCGCCTTTGCGAGAGTCATTCTTTCTGTCTTCGAACAGCCATATAGGTGCTTTCTGCCATGATTCTCTCCTGACACCTGACACCTGAAACCTGAAACCTGACACCAAGCTGCTACCCACAAAACATAAGAAAAAACTATTGGCAACCCATTCGTTTTGAGAAAGAGCCCCTTTTTATGACCTCGCTTTTATGAGCACCAGGGCTAGCAAATTGAACGATTTCAGGACTGGACAGTTTCGGCGATCTTTTTCACCCCCAGCAGGCGGCATGAGCCGGGCACCCCGAGAACGGCGGCCAGAAAGCTGACGGAAACTCCGACGGTCAGTGTCAGCCCGATGGAAAACAGGGCAGGGTGCCGGGCGAGGAGCAGGGCCGCCGTCCCCATCACTGTACTTACAGCGGACAATGTCACCGCCTGGCGAACTGATGCGAACAAAGGCTGCCCGGAACGCCATCCGTAAACCATGAACACTCCGTAGTCAATAGACAGTCCGAGGACCACGATCCCGGCGATCATGTTAGCCATATTGACCGCCATTCCCGTCAGGCGCATTGCCGCCAGAAGCCAAAGCACTCCGGCAGCGGCCGGCAGCAGGGCGGACAGAGCCATGCGGAGATTTCGCATCAGCCCCAGGACCACGGCCAGGATCAGGCAAAGGGCAAGCAGAGAAATCACCCTCGCCTCGCGAGCGGTGGCCGCCGTCATCGCCTCGGTCAATCTGTCCATGGAGACAATGAACCCGTCAGGGATGGCCGCCATCGCGGTTGCCACCGCGGCCAGCGTGTCTGGCTGGTCAGCAAAGAATGAAATCAAAAACACCTGTCCCTGGCTGGTTTGCACAAAGCGTGCCTGAAGTTGCTGGAGGATCACATTGTCCACTTCCTCTCCCCGCCCCGGTTCCGGCAGCTCCTCGGATTGCTCTTCTTCCTCTGCGTTTAACAGGCTGAAAAAGGGGTCGAAGGCGGCGGCGGAAAAACCATAGGGCTCGGCGGCGTTTAGGATCAGGCGGCGCGCCAGCTCCACTCGCGAGGTTGTCCAGAAGAGTTGCCAGCGTTGCCGGTTGCGTGCTCTTTCGGCGGCCGACGGCCAGACCGAGGACAGGCTGACGAACTGGTCTTCGGGCAACTGTATCCTTGCCAGTCTGTAAAGCTTGTCGCTGACCTGGGCCGCCTCCTCGTAGGTGGCGCCGGCAACTACCGCCATGGCCTGCTGGCGTTCGTGTTCCGACCAGCGTCGCTGGAATTGTTGCTCTGCTTCCAAAACGTGTGCTTCAGTGCCGTCCAGCCGGGCTATGTCTGTGTCAATTCTCACCTGTCGGGCGAACCATGCAGCCACCAGCAGAGAGAGCCAGAAGAGGACGGTCCAGACCCGGCTGCGAGCGTCGTTTCCGACAAATTTCGGGTGGAGCCCGGCAAAGTCGCCGCGCGGGCTTTTCTCCTTTTCACTGGCCTGTGGTTCAGACTCCCTACCGCCTTCGATGCCGCCACGGCCCATGACCAACAGCGGCGGCAGCAGCAAGATCGCACCGGCAATCGACAATCCGATGCTGATCACGGCAAAGCCCGCCAACTGCCGATAGCCGGGAATGGCCGAAGCAAGAAAAGCAAGAAAAACAGACAGTGTGGTCAGACCGCTGATCATCGCCGGACGCAGCAGTCCGCGTACCGCCGTCAATGGTGCCAGCTCGCGACGGCGCAGCGCCACGTAGACATGAATGCCATAATCAACCGCGATGCCCGCCATCACCGCTCCGAAACCTATGACCAAATAGGAAAGCTGTCCGAATATCCAGGAGGAAAAGTGAATAGCAAGAAGGATCGAGATGCCGGGGATAAAAAAGATCAGGCCCGCACGAAAATCACGGAAAACCAATAGGAACATGAGCAGAAAGGCCAGTGTCGCCAAGGTTACCGTAACCTGGACATCGCGCCGCAGCAAGTTTTCATTGCTCACACTGCGCTGGTGCCCGGCCACGAATTCACCCTGGAATCCGGCGGGCATTGCCGATTCTGTCCGATGTAGATAGTCGACCAGCTTCCGCGCTCCCACCGTATCGGTTATCGGCACTGTGGTTTCAAGCAGCAGCAGTCCAACCTCATCTTCCGGATGCATCAAATGGCCGTCCTGCAAGGTGACATGATAGCCAAACGATTCCGTCAGAAAACGGATGCGCTGCAAAACCGCGGAGCCGACACGCAGCGGGTCGCGGCGTACAATCTGCTGAACAAAGGAACCCTCGGGCCTGATCAATTGCAGGTAGTTCTGGCGCATGATCTGTTCCGCCTCAGATACCTGCAAACGCTCCGCCATCAGTCGCAGGTCCTCCGGTCGGGCCAGCTGGTCGAAGTGATCGAGAAAGAAAAGCGCATCGTCGATCATTCCCCTCAGGTCAGGCATGCGAACCACCCGGCGTATCAGAGGCGACTTGTCGAATTGCCCGGCCAGGCTCTCCATGACCTCCGGCAGAGACAGATCGGAGGGAGCCACCGCCGATACGCTGAAAGCTACCTTGTCGGCAAAATCGCTGTCGCGCAAAAAAAGAATCGAACGTCGGGCTTCGCTGCCCTCGGGCAGCATGATCTCCAACCCCCCCTCGAAGGGGATCCGACGCATTCCGAATCCCGCCAGCAGTGCCAAGCCCAGCATGGATAACAAGACCGCCGCCGGATGCCTGCACAGGGTGCCAAGGACAATGTCAAAATAGTCTCTTCTATGGTTTTTCATTCGTAACCCGTAGTCGCCGCCGCAGTCGTCAACTGATACGAAATCTGCATCTCTCAATGACGGGCTGCGGTTCGTTTCCGGCATGGAGTGGACAATTGCCACAGCCGTGCTATGTTAACCTGGTTTATTCGAGGCATCTGTAATTGTCAACCCAAAAAAAAGGAGACACGATGATGAAAAAGATGCTTGCCCATTCCGCTATGTCCTGGTTGCTCACCCTGGTCTTGATGCTATGCCTGGCTTTGGCCGGCGCAACCGTCCTGACCGGCTGCGGCGAACCCGGACCGGCCGAGGAGGCTGGACAGGAGGTCGACGACCTCATGGAAGATGTGAAGGATGAGGTCGAAGACGTGATCGAAGATTAGTCTCTGGCTACCTTCCTAACTCGGTCCCGGCAGCTTGCACAAGTTGCCGGGACCTTGTTTTTGGTCTCATTGCCCTAAAAAAACAGCGGTATCAATGGTTCAATCGTAGCGGCTGGCCAGCGCTCTGCCCTGTTTGGCGCTTTGTCCGGCCAGGTCGATTATATGAATCGGGCGCCGCGCCCATTCCGGGGTAATGATCAGGGGTTCGCCGTCGACCAGATGGGCGGCAATGTTGGCGTAGAACTTATCGTGATCCCCATGCAACCCGGAAAACTCCTCGGTCATGGTCGAACCGTCGTCGGTTTTCCAGATTGCCTTGCAAGTGCCGGGTCCGACGACCAGGGCGCCGCGGGTGCCGGAAACATCGAGTCCGGAAGGTTTCAAGTGGCAATCGATGGACGTGATGCACAGGCGCAGCCACTGGCCGGTGTCGAAACGGGCCACCAGGTAGCCCTCGTCTTCGTTGCTGTCCGCACCCCATCTGATCTGCTCGCGCCAGTAGCCATTTCTGGCAAACCCGCAGACCTCGGTCAGTTTGGCGTCCGCAAAGATTTGCAGGCAATATTCCAGCAGATGCACGCCCCAGTCGTAGAGGATGCCGCCGGAGATCGACTTGCTGGAACGCCACCATTCGCCGGGTCGGTTCCAGCCGCCCATATTAGCTTCAATTTTATATACTTCGCCAATCCTGCCGTCTTGCAATACTCTCATGGCGGCGAGGATGCCCGGGTCCCAGTGACGATTGTGATAGGTGGTCAGCATGAGGTCCATCTCACGGGACTTGGCGATCATGGCATCGCATTCCTCGGTGGTGATGGCAAACGGTTTTTCGCAGATCACATGCTTGCCGGCGCTCAAGCACTGGATCGCCTGCTCCGCGTGCAGGTTGTGAGGAGTGATTAGGACCACCAGGTCGAGATCCGGGTTCCGCAGCATTTCGTCCATCCTGGAGTAAGTGGCGATCCCAGGGAAGTCCTGCCTGGCCGCCTCCAGTCGGGCTGCGTCGATTTCACAGACGGCCAACGGAGTCATGCCGGCCTTTTGCATTTCCTGCAACTGCTTGCGCCCCATGTTGAAGGCATTGCTGTAGCCGACTACGCCAGCTTTGATGTCCGATGCCCGGCGATATTTTTCCATATCCAATCCTTTCTTGTTTTGCAGACGGTTGGGGAGACAGTCGTATATTGAGGCTGAAAGATGGTAGCGGCTCAGGGACTCGAACCCCGGACACGTGGATTATGATTCCACTGCTCTAACCGACTGAGCTAAGCCGCCCCCGATTGATCGACAATAAATGGAAAGAAATGGTAATGTAAACTCGCTTGCGGATATGGCAAATCATCTTTGATTTTTTATTGAGTGTTGGTTATTGGATATTCTGCAGTGAAAAAAATCGTCGCCGTTCTCGCCTGCCTGTGCGCCATGCCTGCGCCGCCTGCCTGTCACCGGGCGACGGCAGACAGGCGTGCCTTGGCGCGGCAGGCAGGTCGCACGCAGACAGGTCAACCGGCATGGGGTTCGGCCACTCTCCGCCTTTCGCTATTCTTCCAGACACTTGTGATCATACGGCATACGGACAGTTGACAACGCATGGTTCAGCCACTGCGGGGCGATATTTTTTTATGGGGTCAAGCTGCATCAGGGACTGGGTCAGTTTTTCCTCGTCGATGTTTTGGCCGGGGTCTATATCGACTTGCGAACCCAGGTATTTGAAGCCGCAATCGCCTTTCAGAGCATAGCGCTTTGACCAATCGCACAAAGCTCGGTCAATTGAGTTGAAGGAAAACCTTTTTCCTTCGCAGGAAAAGCGGATTTCATCGGCTCCAATGGCGCGGGTTGGGCATGTCGCAATGCATGGCTTGTTGCATTCTTCGCATCGGTGTTTGATTTCAGCGCCGCTCTTAATGGCGGATGGTACTAGATCGGCATCGGTCACCACGGCGACAAAGCGTTGTCTAATTCCGAATTCAGCACTGGCGACATGGCCGTTCACCAGCGGTTCGCCCAGGCCGGCGGCAATGGCCGCGAAGCGATTGCTGCAAAGGTCTTCCTGCAAGTTGCGCGGATTGGCGGTGCAGGAACCGGTGTTCATAAGGTCCATGGTTATGGCGCCCTGATAGCCAAGGTCCTGGAGATGGCGTAGGAACAATCCGGCAATCATAGCTCCCCGCCATCTTGTGACATAGGTAAGAAAAGCATATGGCCCCACTGCCTCCGCCGGTGGCCGGATGGCCTGGCGGAGTACTTCGCGATGATAGCGCAGGGCGAAAACCACCACTGACTTGGCGCCGGGTAGCCAGTCCTCAGGAAGTCGAAGAGGAATTTGCTCGCGTTTGATTTCCGGCTGCCAAGGCTTGAACCGGTGCGAGCAGTCGCGGGCCGCCAATATTGCCTGGTTGTCGAAGACCGGCCTGATCCCTTGGGCAATCTCGGTAAAGCGGGAAACCGGCGCCACCCCGACTAGGTCGGCGCCGGCATCCTTCAGATAGTCTCGCAGGTGCAGGGTCAATTCCGATGAGTTCTTTCCCGAGTCTGTTCGAGCTTTGTCGGTTTCTGTTTGCAATGGGCGTGACACCAGGCGTTTGCGAGTGATTACCGTGTTGGCATAGAGCCGTCGCTGGCGGTTGGGAAGCGAATGGGCTTGCAGTATTTGCCCCGTGACATTCTCGCGCTCCGACCTCAACATGGTCATGACTGACCGGAAGCCCAGATTCTCCAGGTCGCGGGTGAGGTCATAGCACATGGAGTCCACCAGCAATCCGGTTCCCGTCTGAAAAATCTCTTCGGCAACGTTGTTTTGACCGCCGCCCGGGATTTTTTCCTCCTCCACCGTGATTGTAATCGCCGATTCCGCCCCCGGCAGTTGTTGCTCAAGAGCAACGCCCAGGGCCGCCAGCTCGGCTGCGGAATGAACAATCACTTGCCCGGCGCCTTTTCCGTAAAGGCGGGCGATGATCTGGTCGATCATCCCTCTCGGTTCGATGTCCTCATCCACCATCACCGCTGATTTTCGAACGGGCGACTTTGAGTATTCCCGGTTCCAGGAGCGCAGTTTTTGGGGCAGGCAGAACTTCAGGCATTGCCCCATTTCGCCGGAGCGGACACCGTGGCGGCGCACCTGTTCCAGGATCACTTTCTCGGTAACCTTTTCCGGGATTTTAAGATCGAGGTCCAGGTCAAAGTGTTCGCCCCAGGCGCATCGCCAAAGATTTTTATTT
>SLNM01000016.1 GCA_007133055.1 Lentisphaeria bacterium | reverse complement strand
CCTCGGGTTCCGCGTGGCGCTCGCGCCTCCAGTTCAATGAAGGATATTCTGTTCCACTTCCCTTGAGCTGAATCGCCGCAAGAGCCGCTGATTCGGGCGTGGGCGGCGGAGCCGCCCCGAGCGGAGCGAGAGCCGAAGCGGCGGCATGCCGCGGCGTCTGGGGTGCAGGGGCGGAAGCCCCTGCTCGATACAAATTTGATCAGGAGCTTTTTCGAGTATGCAATTCAGATTGTTCACCGTCTCGATTGGCGACCCTGGGGGTTGTGACGAGCTGAACCGGTTTCTGGCCGGGCATCGTGTGCTGACGGTGCAGCGCGAACTCATTCAGAACGGCAGTGGCAGTTGCTGGGCCTTCTGCTTGGAATATCTGGATACGGGAAGGGTGTCTGGCGGAGCGGGTTCATCGCGCAGGCCAAAGATCGACTACAAGGAAGTGCTGCCGCCGGCCCAGTTTGCCGTGTTCGCCCGTTTACGCGAATGCCGCAAAGGGCTGGCCGCCAAAGAGGGGCTTCCCGCCTTCGCGGTCTGCACCGACGAACAACTTGCGGCGATGGCTCGGGAGGAAACACTGGACAAAGGGAAGTTGCTGGCTATCGACGGTTTTGGCGAGGGCAAGGCGGAGAGGTATGCCGAAGCATTGGTAGAGGCTCATGCGGGCGATAAAAAACAGGAGATGTCGCAGCCGTGAAGCGTAGCGGAGGAATTTACGAACATATCGCGGAAGCGGAAAACCTGCGGCTGGCTTTCTGGAAGGCGCGCCGGGGCAAGGACGGCAAGCCGGAGGTCGAGGAGTTCCGCAACAATCTCGATGCGGAGATTGAACGGATGCGGGATGATATCCTGGCCGAGCGGGTGGCCTGGGGCGAGTTCCATACCTTCACCGTCAACGATCCCAAGGTGCGCACCATCTGCGCCGCGCCCTTCCGCGACCGGGTGTTGCATCATGCCGTGATGAACCTCTGCGAACCGGTCTTCGAATCCTTTCAAATTTATGACAGCTACGCCTGCCGCAAAGGCAAGGGCCTGCACGCCTGCCTGGAGCGGGCAAAGCGCTATACCCGCCGCCACAACTGGTTTCTGAAGCTCGATGTCCGCAAGTATTTCGACAGTGTTTCGCAACCGGTTCTGATGAATCAACTGCAAAGAAAATTCAAAGACAAGGCTTTGCTACGGCTTTTCGCCGGTTTGCTCGAACGCTACTGCATGCAACCGGGACGCGGCATCCCCATCGGCAATCTAACCAGCCAGTTTTTCGCCAATCACTACCTGGCGGGAATGGATCATCTCTGCAAAGAGACTCTTCACATTCCTGGTTATGTCCGCTATATGGACGATTTTGTGCTGTGGGCCGATGACCGGGAAACCCTACTGCGGACCGAAAAACGGTTGCGTGATTATTGCGCGGAAGAACTGAAGCTGGAGCTTAAGCCGGCCTGCCTCAATCGGACGGCCCTGGGCCTGACCATGCTGGGCTACCGGGTGTTCCCCCAGCGGGTCCTGCTGGCGCGACGCAGCCGCCGACGCTTCGCCCGCAAGCTGGGGGCGTATTGGAACAGTTTGCAAAAGGGAGAGTGGAGTCAGGATGATTTCGCGGCGCATGTCCTGCCGCTGGCCGCCTACGTCGGGCACGCCGATTCGGTGGAATTTCGGCGGGCGGCCATGAAAAAGATCGGGTGCAGTCCACAGGCTCGAACCGCGTGAACCGGGGCGGCAGTTGGAACAACACGGCTGCGAACTGCCGCGTTGCCTATCGCAACAACAACACGCCGTCGAACACGAACAACAACCTCGGGTTCCGCGTGGCGCTCGCGCCCCCAGCTCAAGGGAGTGGACGGATGTCCTTCATTGAACCGGGCTGCATCCCGTCCCCGCTTTTGGACGCGGGGCAAAGACGCGGTGCCCGGCCGGGGCTGGTAGCCTTTTCGGAAGGATGAAAGGGCGAAGGTCCCGGCCGGGCTTTTTCAGACACATCGGGCTGCAAATTAAAAAGCGGCGCACAGCACCGGCACTCCAAAGCGCTTCGCGCGGAGGGACAATGGGCTACCAACAATTTCTTTATTTGCAAAATCAAATACACGGTTTTATATTACACGGCATGAAACGAATATATTCACAATTGATGAATGAATATCTCCAGCAGTTCCCGTGCATCGCGGTGATCGGCGCCAGACAGGCCGGGAAAACCACGATGGTGCGTATGCTGCCCGATGAATGGCGCTATTTCGACCTTGAACGCATAAGTGACTTCGATCAGGTCTCACGCGATCCGGAGTTGTTTCTGCGACTGCATCCGGATCGCACGGTGATCGACGAAGCGCAGATGCTGCCGGAACTCTTTCCGGCGCTGCGAGTGGCGATCGACGACGACCGGACGAGGAAGGGCCGGTTTGTGATCACCGGCTCCAGCTCGCCGACTTTGCAGCGCAATGTGGCGGAAAGCCTGGCCGGGCGCGTGGCGGTGGTCGAAATGTCGCCGTTGCTGTGGGCTGAAGCGGCCGGGGGACAGGCTGTTTCGCCTGTAGTCCATCGGCTGACGTCATTCCGGAGTCGTATGAAAACGCGGGAATTGATTGACGGTCTGCAACCGCGCGGCACGGTGCGGGAGGCGCACGATTACTGGTTTCGCGGTGGTTACCCGGAACCGTGGCTGGCGGGCAATGAGAGATTTTATCGCCGTTGGACGGATCAGTATGTGGAAAGCTATCTCAATCGAGATATCGCCCGGCTTTTTCCCAATCTGAATCAGGTGCGTTTCCGCCAGTTTTTGGGGATGATGAGCGGTCTCAGTGGCGAGGTTTTGAATTATGCCGAGGTCGCCCGCAACCTGCAGGTTTCTCAACCTACCGCTCGTGATTATTTCGAGATCGCCCACGGTACATTTCTCTGGCGCCGGCTGCCTGCGTACGACCGCAATGTGCGCAAGCGCGTAGTCAAGCATCCCAAGGGCTACATGCGGGATTCCGGACTGCTGCACCGGCTGTTGCGCATTCCCGATCTGGACGCGTTGCTCTCCCATCCGCGCTGCGGCCGGTCATGGGAAGGAATGGTTGTCGAGGAGTTGCTGCGCCAATTCAATGCGCTTGGCGAACCGGTGCAGGCATATCACTATCGCACATCCGGAGGCGCCGAGATCGACTTGGTGCTCGAAGGTGATTTTGGCTTGCTCCCGATAGAGGTCAAGTATGGACAGAAGGTCGAAGCCCGGGCGCTGCGGGTCGTGCGTGAGTTTATTGATGAACACGACTGCGCACTGGGAATCGTGGCGAGCAATGAGCGCGAACCGCGTTTGTACGATGAAAAAATAATAGGCATACCCTTTGTCTATTTGTAGGGCACTGGCGGCAGGGGAACATTGGGGGGCAATAGACAGAAAAATTGAGGACAAAAAAAAGGGGAGCAGGGGAGCGGGGGGATGAGGCGCGTGCGTCGTGAGTCGTTAGTCGTAAGTCAAAAAGGCCCCCGTTGGAGTTCAAACTTTAGCTTGCCACCCGCTACGGGAAAAAACAGGATGACAAATCTTTTTTTCTGTCCCCAATTTTTCTGTCGAACTGTTCCCCTGCCCCAATATTTCTGTCTAACTGCCCCAGCCCATCAGTTACTGATTAGGCATGGCCGGAAGCTGTGCTATGTTATTCTTACATTTTTTAGTTGTGATGTTTTCTCTTGAAAGGATTTACACAGAGGCACTGGCAGGATGTTCATTAAATATCTTTTACCTATCCGCACCTTGATGACGCTGGCCACGGTCTTTATTGTCTGGCAGGCGGTTGTCTTTATGCGTTCCGATCCCCGCCCGCCGTACGTTGAAAGCGAGGTGCGGGCGATTGAGGCCGCCGCCCGCGCTCTGCGAGCGCGCCTGGAGCAAGCTGCGCCTGCGAGCCATGCCCGCATCGGGGTGGCCCGCTTTGTCAATGATCCGTTCGATACGGTCACCGACACGGTGCGCTCGGTGCTGGCGGAAGATATGCGCTGGCAGGTCGCCGACAAGTCGATCATCCGCCAGTTCCTCGGCGATATCTCGAAAACTCTGCTCGACGCCACCAGTCTCGACGAAGTGGCCAACGCCGCGCGACGGGTCGAACTCGATCTGCTGGCGATAGGCCGGGCGCACGAGGTGGGCGCGACTGCCTCGGGCGCAGTGGCGAGTATGGAGGTGGTGGTGTACGATGTCAGGGCGGGCGAAATTCTCTTGCGGGAAACCTTCTCGGGCATGGGGCCGTCCGGCGCGAACATCCGTTCCGGACTGGTCGACGGCGACTTCCGTCTGGCCGGCTGGATGCGCCTGCTGCTCTGGCTCGGGTTCGTTCTGCTGCTGCCCTGGGTAACCTGGTTCCTGCCGCAGGCCGCAGTCGAGCGCAAGTCGAACGGCGCCAGTTTCGCCCTGCTGGTTTTCTATACCGCAGCCGACTTGTTTGTCGGCTATGCCTTGGTCGGGTTCAGGATTGTCGGAGTCTTCAGTGGCTTGCTGCTGCTGGCCTGTCTGGTCGGCTGTGCCGCCTACAACTACCGGGCCGCCCAGCGCATTGTGGCCAATGAATAGAATCGAGAAAGGGATGGCGAAGTCAATGCAGGAATGTTGTGTATGCGGGAAAAAACTACCCAACCGCTACGCGGTCGGCGGGCAGTGCCGGGCCGAAGGCTGCGACGCGCTGTTCTGTCAACTCCACTGGCGACGCGGCAACCAATTGTGCCCGGCGCATGGCTACCGGGAAACACCGGCGCGATCAGCGCGGTCTCCCGGGACAGACGACACGGAGACAATCAAGTCAAACTCTGAAAAGGAGCAAGCAATCATGACCGAAGACAAAGCGGCGGAGCAAAGCGCGAGGACGCAGAGCGAGCAACCGAATGGCAACAGTCGCAAAGTGCCCAGAGAACGCGCGAAAAAGGCGATGAAGGCGACCCTGGAGATCGTCCGCAAACTCGGCGGCGGGGCCGGTGAGCTGTGGAAAAGACTGCGCAAAACGAAAAGCCCGCAGGAAATGATCGATGAACTCGCCGCCGGTCTTGATGCCAACCGGCAGCGACGCGAAACGGTCTCGGCCCGGATCGAAAACCTGCATGCCCGCATCGTCGCCAAGAAACAGGAGCACGCAAGCGCCGGCAAGGCCCGGCAGCGCATTCTCGAAGCCGAGTTGCGCAGTCTGCTCGCCGAGTACAAGACGGCGGAGCGGGAACTGAATGTGCTGCTCGAAAACGAGCGGGTGCTCTCCCAGGTCTGTGGACGCATGAACGAGATGCTGGCCTACGACCTGGCCGGAGTGTCCGAGGACCTGATCGATGATGTGGCCTTGGATATCGAGGAAAAAGCGGCCGAAGCCGACGGGCGGCTGGACGCGTCCCGGGACCTGGAGAAGGCCGGAAGACGGCGGTCGCGGGAAGCGGATGGCGAAGGACTATGGGATGCGCTGTCGGAGTTCGATGAGGAATCGACGGCGGCAGCGACCACTGAATCACAGGAAAAAGATCGGGTGAAAATAGATATTTCCGAGGAATTGCAAGCCTTCGAGTCCGAGCTAAAAACCGAACCCTCCGCCCCCACCCCGCCCGAACCGGAGCGGGAATAGATGGAGTGAACAGTGCAAAATGCTTCGCGCGGGGCTGCATAGGCACGGTCGGAACCTGTACTATGTTATTCTTACATCTTTTAGTTGTGGTGTAAACGAGAGGAGAACCGTTGATGCCGGAAGACAGATCAATCGGTTTTGACCAGACCATGCCGCCGTCGGGCGGCGGTGGCGAGCACCGTGCCGCCCTCAACCCCGGCGACACCTTGGGCCAGTACAAGATCATCCGCCTGCTGGGGCGTGGCGGCATGGGGGAGGTGTACGAGGTGGAGCATTTGCAGATGCGCAAGCGCTACGCCCTGAAAGTCCTGCCCCGGGCGGTGACTCAAGGCTCGACTTTCCTCGACCGCTTCCGAATCGAAGCCCGGGTCATGGCGGACTTGCACCATCCGAATATCACCCAGGTCCACTACATGGGCGAGGATGACGGCAAGTTCTACCTGGTGATGGATTTGATCAACGGTCCGCATGGCGATCCATGCACGCTGGAGGACTTGCTTGCCAAGCGAAAAAAGGTTGACGAGGATGAAGTGCTGGCGGCGGCGGGTCAAATCTGCGACGCGCTGGAGTATGCCCACTCGTTCCGGAGCGAAGGCGTGGTGCATCGCGATCTCAAGCCCGGCAATATTCTGATCGACACTGACGGCTCGCTTAAGATCGCCGACTTCGGGCTGGCCAAGGTGGTCGGCGGCGAGTATCTGCAGAGCGTAATCGACCGTTCGATCGGACTTTCTATGGTCGGCTTTCGGCCGGAGCCGAGTATGGGCGAGATGGT
>SLNM01000006.1 GCA_007133055.1 Lentisphaeria bacterium | reverse complement strand
TGCGTACACATTCCTGGTAGCGATCTCTATACTGGCGCAAGGTTTCTTGCGATATGTATTTCTTTAGCATGGCCATATAGGTGCTTTCTGCCATTATTCTCTCCTGACACCTGAAACCTGAAACCAAGCTGTTACCCACAAAATCTAAGAAAAAACTATTAACAACCCATTCGTTTTGAGAAAGAGCCAAACTTTGTCGCGCAGCCCCGGCGGGGCTGCACCGTCCCAGCCCCAGGCGCAGGCATGGCGCACAGGCAGGCCGCGCCTGGGGGATTGCCGAACATCCGATTGTGCCCTGGCGGGGCACCTCAACCCAGGGTGCGCGGATCGGCGCGTCGTCGCTCGACCAAGCAGTATCCGACAAAGCGCTTTGGTGCGGGCTGGAAGCCCGCACCAAAGCGCTGGTTCATTGCGGCGCTCGGCCATGCGTCATTGAATTGCGGCGGCTATCGGGCTATCTTATTTATTGTGAAACCACAAGCATCCCACGGAATGCGGTGGTTGCGTCGAAATCGAATCAATCAGGCTTGATGCGGTCTGAAAAAAACAGGAGGACAGGAAAGATGCAGTTTGCAGGCTTGAATTTAAGGCGTTGCTTCGGGCTCGCGGCGGGCGTGGCGCTCTGTCTTTCGGGGGCGAGCGGAGCCGCCGGCTTGCAGAGAATCGCGGATTGCGCGCTGGTCGAGGACGCGAGTAATGATGGCGACAGCTTCCGGGTCAGAACTCCGGAGGGGGACGACTATATGGTTCGGCTCTACTATGTCGATTGTCCGGAGACCACTGTCGGAACCGAGACCGACGCTCGCCGCGTAAGGGACCAGACCGCCTATTTCGGACTGCCTTCCCATGCTGAAACGGTGGCTTTCGGCCGTCTGGCGGCCGCCCGCACCCGCGAACTTCTGAAAGAGCCTTTCATGATCCATACCAGCTTGGCCAGTGCGGGCGGCCGCAGCGCGCAAGGCCGCATATATGCCTTTGTCCGAGTATCGGACGGTCGGGATCTGGGAGAAATCCTGGTGGCGGAAGGTTTGGCCAGGGCGTTTGGCGTGCGCCGCGAGACCCCCGAGGGTGTGCATCGCAGCGAGGCGGAGGCGCGGATGCGCGATCTGGAGCTGGCCGCAGCCATGGGGCGGGTGGGGGCATGGGAGCGCAGCGAGCCCGAGCGCCTGGTGGAGTTGCGGGCGGAAAGCCGGGAGGAATCGAGGCAATTGCAGGAGATCGGGCGGCGGGTGCGGGCCGCGGCCGCTCCGACCGGTGATCCGCCCGATCTCAACTCGGCGGCTTTCGACGAACTGCTGCTGCTGCCCGGCATTGGCTCGAAGCGGGCGCGGCTGATTGTCGAACACCGTCCCTATCGCGACTTCGACGACCTGCTGGAGATTGACGGAATTGGCCCGGCGACCGTCGAAAAGCTGCGCCGCCATGCTCGCCTGGTGGTTGAACCTGAGGTTGAGCCGGAAGCTGAGCCGACGGTTGAACCGGAGCAGGCTGAATGATGTGCCAGCGGGCAACTTACCTGCCTGCATTGATGCATGTGCCGCCGCCGGACTGGTGATCGCCGCCCCCGCTTTGGCGGTCTGTCATTTCTTTCGAGCCCGCGGCAACCCGCAGCTCCCGGCAACTTGGAGCTTCAGCGCGTCCGACGAGCGTGTTCGAGCAGTGGTTCATGGATCTCGGCGTTGAGCACATCCTCCATCACCAGGACGGGGCGAGGATCAGGGATATCCGTGAAAAACCGGCAGTCCCGCAACCACAAGCCATCAATGTGACGGCAATATAGGCCGTAGGCCGGCAGTTCGCCAAACATCCGCCCAGTGGGATAATTTTCCGCCAGCTCGGGAATTTCGCGGCCGACACTTTCCGAACTCGCCCCGCCGATGCCCCGAATGGAGATATTGGTCAGGCTGACATTGTCGACGCGGTGTTCGGGCAGGCCGGTAACCGAAGCTCCGTTGCGAATCGTAGTGTCATTGTTCCCACACCAGCCCCCGATCCGCGTGGCCAGCACATCGCTCACCGAAATGTCGCGCATACTGCCCATGGAGGGACGGGGGTCGTCGCGGCGAATGGGGCGACCTCGATTCCCCAGCCGGATGAAAATGGCTGACCCTTTGATGTTGTCCATGAGTATGCCCTGGAAACTGATTTGTTCGCAGGCCGCGCCGTCCACCATGATGACGCTGATCCCATCGCAGCGGGTGTCGCGAACCGTGCAATTGCTGATGCACACCCGGCGGAAATCGCCGTTGGACTCGGTGCCCAGTTTGAGCCCCGAGGCGTTGCTTGACACCGTGCAGTTAACCACAACCACATCCTGGCAGGGCAGACCCGGACGGCTTTTCAGGACGATCGCATCGTCACCGCTGTTGATCGAGCAGTTGCCGACGCGCACTTCCCGGCAACTGTCGATATCAAGCCCGTCCTGATTGAGCCCCTTGCAGGTGGCGTAGCGCACCGCCGCGATGTCTTTGTTTTCGCGGCTGTTCACGGTGATCCCGTCGATCACCAAGTCTTCGCAGAGCAGGTAGTGCTGCACCCAGGTGGCCGCGTCGCGGAGGGTGATGTCGCGCACGCGAACCTTGCGGCAGCCGCGAAAGTGAATGAGGCGGGGGCGGTTGGCGAAGCTGGGCAGTTTATAGGGGATGTCAAGTTCGAGGCAGCGACCGTCGATCGTCCCTGGGCCGGTGACCGAAATGTCCTCGGCCTCATCCGCAAGCAACAGCGCCTTGTGGGTTTCCATTTCGCCGTTGTAGGATGGCAGCCGGGAGGGGAAGCTGGGAAAATGGGCGAGGTCAAGACTGGCCAGCAGACTCGCTCCAGGCTCGAAACGCAAATGCACATGGCTGCGCAGCACAATCGTCCCCGTCACATAGCGTCCGGCGGGAACCACAACCGTGCCGCCGCCCCTTGCTGCACAGGCATCGATGGCAGACTGGAGGGGCGTCGTGTCGTTGGTTGCCCCGTCGCCGACCGCGTCGTAGGATCGTATGTCGAAATCTTCCATAAAACGCAATTGCTCACTATCGTCTTCGTTTGTCATAACTTGCGACTCAGGACTCAACCCATCAACTCGAATTAGATCGTTCAAGCTAGCCCGATTCAGCCTGACCCGTCCGCCTCAGACCGCGAAAACCAAAGCATTGATCATGCTCCTTCGGGATCATGTCGATGCTTGCTTGTTCGGTTTGTCAGGCCTGGGCTGGTGCAGCCGGGTGGCGTACTGCAGCAGTTCGATCGCATTGCTCAGGCCGAGCTTGCGCTTGATGTTGGCGCGGTGGGATTCCACGGTTTTGATGCTGATGTGAAGGGTCTGCGCGATCTCCGCGGTTTTATTGCCGTTGCCGATGGCCGCCAGAACTTCCAGCTCGCGATTGGTCAGTTCGCGCCGGGCATCGGTCGCGAAGCCGCTGCTCTGCCGCCGACTGGTCGGGGCGAGCAGGCGCGCACTCATCTCCTGGCTCAGGTAGATGGCGCCGTCCGCCACTTTGTTGATCGCCGCGATCACTTCCTCCGCCGCCCTTTCCTTCATGATGTAGCCGTTGGCGCCGTTGCGCAGGACTCGTTCGGCGTAGAGGTTTTCGTCGTGCATGGAAAGAACCAGGATCGGCAGATCCTCGCGGCGGCAGCGAATATCCTTGATCAGCGACAGCCCGCTGTAGTCGCCGAGCGAAATGTCGAGCACCACGACATCCGGGGTTTGGGCTTCGATCGCGGCCAGGGCTTGGCGGGGGGTGCCGACCTCGCCGCACACCGTCATGCCGATCTGTCTTTCGATCAGTTGCGCCAGACCGCGACGGACCACGCCGTGGTCGTCGATCAGCAGGATTTTTCTTTGCTTTAGCATTGGGGTGCAATCGGTCTTGTGTCGAAAATTGATCAATAATACAGCATGGCCGAATTCGCATGAATCAATCAGGTCAGTTGTTGCCGGGTTGATCCGGAAAATTGCCGAATATGGGATGGCTTTGCGAAAGCCGCCGAATGGCTCGACTCCACATGATCTCGGGCGGTGTGCGCAGCACCAGTTCGGTGTCGGCGCGGGCGACCAGCCAGGCATCGACTTCGAATTCGGCATTCAGTTGCCCTTGGCTCCAGCCCGCATAGCCGAGCAGGAATCGGCATTCGTCGGCGACGAATTGGCCGCTTTCCAGGCCGACCTGCAAAATTTCGGCGTCGCCGCCCATCCAGACTCCGGACAGCAGTTCGAGAGAGCCCGGCAGCAGTTCGCCGTAGGGGTGCAGCACCTGCATGACTTCGGTACGCACCGGGCCGCCCTGGAAGAGGTTGTTCTCGATTCCCGGAAATTCGCGGAGGAAACCGGGTACCGTGTGGATCGGACGATTCAGAATCAGACCGTAGGAGCCGCGCTCCTGGTCGTGCTCGCAAATCAATACAACCGACTGCATAAAGTTGCCGTCCTGCAAGGTGATTGGGGCGATCAGGATGTCGCCGGTTTCGACCGGTGGCTTCATGTTGGACTGTTCTCGCATGGCTTTTCGGTTTGCAATGAGAGCCGAAGACAGTGGCTGGCGCTTGCCGGTATCGCGATCGGAGATCTCTGCGGTCGCCCCTTCTCCTTGTTTTATTCCGCCCGGGCGGAAGCGGCCGGACAGACCTGGCGAAAATTGCAGTGTCGGCAGGTGCGCGGCCGGTCGCAGGTCGGGAAGTCCTCTTCGGCTGCCAGGTTCTTTGCCGGATCGCGCAGTCGCGCCCGCATTTTCTCGAGACTGTGCTCGATCTTGCCCTCCGCCTCGCGCAGAGCCGCATCGTCGATCGGGTATTCGCTGGTCCGAGCCTGATCGCCGAGGAACACGCCGGCCAGACGCAGGCGTTCCCGGGTCGTGTGCCATTTGCCGATCGCGAACAGGGCATAGCAGGCCAGTTGCAGGCGCAGTTCATCCTCCTTTTCCGCCCCGGTTTTCCAGTCCAGAATGCGCAGGGCACCGTGTTCGTCGACATAGGCGAAGTCGATCGCGCACCAGACTTTGATCCCGGCCACCGTGAAGGAGTCGAGTTGATCCACCGGTTTCCAGTTCATGTAGGGGACTGCGATGATCTCGCGGCACAGGGCAGAGTCGGCAAAGGCGTGCAGACAGCCGTACACGCGCCGCTGCAAAGCTTCGGTTAGACTTTCGTCAACCGTCTTCGAGTCGCCGTAGTAGAGTTCGAAAAGATTGGTTTTCTTGGGGGCGGCCAGCCAGTCGCGGTTGACTGCCTCGAGCCAGCCGCGGCGCAGTTTGGCCTGGGCCGCCCGACATAGGGTCTGGCCGGTGACCGGGGTCTTCTTCTCGGCATAGCGGCGCAAAGCCTCCGCGATCGTGTGATGGACGATGCCGCCGCCCCACATCGCCATGCTCTGAATGTTCTTCAGAAGATAAAGACGACGGATCGGTTCCGGCGCCGCCGCGTCCCAGCCGCCCCAGGCGCCGTAGTAGTTGTAGTAGTATGCCCTTTCGCATTGCCGGAAGAGCCGGTCGCGCGAAACCGACCAGGTCAGTTCATTGACAAGTTCTCGGGCCATGGTGCATCCATATCCTCGATTTTGCATTCGGCGGCCGGGGCGGAGCGGCGGCGGTTCTGGAAGAAGTTTTGCAGAAGCTGGCGCGATTCTTCGGCACCCACCCCGCCGACCGCCTCCACCCGATGCAGCAGTCCGGGAAAGTCGAGCAGGTTCAGGCCGCCGCCGGCCGCGCCGCCGCGCGGGTCGGGGCAGCCGAAAACCAAACGTCCCAGCCGACAGTTGACCATTGCGCCGGCGCACATCGGACAGGGCTCCTTGGTCGCGTAGAGGGTCACCGCGGTCAGCCGCCAGTCGCCGACCGCGGCGGCCGCCTGGGTCAGCGCGATCATCTCGGCGTGGGCGGTGCCGTCCTTGAGCATTTCCACCTGATTGGCGGCTCTTGCGATCACGCAGCCATGTTCATCGACCGCGACCGCGCCGACCGGCACTTCCCCCCTGGCCGCCGCCTGGCGAGCCAGACGCAGAGCGATTTGCATGTAGTCGTGATCGTTTTGCATAGCCTTTGCATGCACTTTCGTGCCGCTTCTTTCTCCTTGATTTTTCTCTTGCCGACAATATGTTAATCACTATGATGCCTGAACCGGCGCGTGCAAGCGCGGCTTTGGCTTTTTCCCTGAAAACGGGGCAAGCCGATCCTTTTTGGTTTGTCGGTTTGGGGTATTCCCTGACTATAGCGCGCCCGTAGCGCAATTGGATAGAGCATCTGACTTCGGATCAGAAGGTTGCAGGTTCGAGCCCTGCCGGGCGTACCATTTGCAAAACATGGGAACGGCACCCATTGCTTCGTGCCTTTTTGTGTCATGACCACTTGCAGGCTAAGTGG
>SLNM01000099.1 GCA_007133055.1 Lentisphaeria bacterium | reverse complement strand
TGATGAGAACCCTGGGAAACGTGGAATTACTTTTCGTCAAGAGAAGCGTCCATTTTCAATTTCAGTTGGTCGCGGACAGTCCTAAAGGCGGCGATGGTCAACTGAATCTCTTCATCAGTATGGGATGCGGTCGGAATCATGCGGAAAAGTATCATGCCCTTGGGCACGACCGGCCACATTACGCCGGTGATGAAAATACCCAGATCACGCAGGCTCCTCACAATCCGCGCCCCCGCCTGCATGTCCCCAGCGGGTACATAGACCGGAGTGATCGGAGAAGGGCCGTTGCCCACGGAGTATCCCAGATCAAGCAGACCTTGCTTTAGTTTAACGGCATTGGCCATCATCCGACATCGTCTTTCCTCGCCATTGTCGCGGATGATCTCGAGTGTTTTCAAGATGACCTCTACGTATATCATGGGGAGGCTTTTAGTGAAAACCTGGGTGCGGGCATTGTAACGAATCCAGTCGGCGACACACTTGTCCGTCGCGCTGAACCCGCCGATGGCGGCGAAGGCTTTGGAAAAGGTGCCGAAAAGCACATCCACCTTATCCTGTACGCCGAGTTGAAACGCTGTGCCGCGGCCCTTCTCGCCCATGACTCCGAAACCGTGGGCGTCGTCTACGAAAAGACGTGCGCCGTACTGTTCCTTGAGGGCGCAGACACCCGCCAAATCACCCAGGTCGCCCTGCATGCCGAAAACCCCCTCGGTGATGATCAGTATACCGCCCTTGCGGTTCCGGTTCACCCGCTTCAAATGCGTCTCCAGGCTGTTCATATCGTTGTGTCTGAATACGCGATAGTCGCCGGCCGACAAACGCGCCCCGTCCACCATGGACGCATGGGATAGCTTATCCATCAATATCGTGTCCTTGGCATCCACCAGGGATTGAATGGTGCCGGTGACACCCAAATACCCGAAATTGAAAAGTACGGAGGACTCCTTGCCCAGATAATCGGCCAGTTGCTGCTCCAATTCCATATGCCGGTCAGTGTTGCCAGTCATCATGCGTGACCCCATGGGGGCGGAGGTGCCGTAGCGTTTCACAGCCTCCGCGGCGTGAGCCATAATCTCCTCGTTCTCAGCCAGCCCCATGTAATTGTTGATCGACCATTGGATGACCGGCTTGCCGTTGAACAGCATTCGGGAGCCGGGAATGGGATCCAACACCGGACGCGTGAAATAACAGTCATCCTGTACCCTGAATGTCCCGAAATAACCTGCGTCGGTTGCGCATTTATTAAAGATATCCATGGCGTCCTTTCTGATCAAGGTCAATAAAAAAAACAGCAATCAGGCCAATTAACCCTTTTGCGCAAGCTCTCCAACACGCACAATTATCCCCAGCGCAAAGATATATCCTCCGACGACATGGTTTGCGGGGAAACTGCGGCCTTTTTCTCGCTGAAAAAGAGGCGGGGTTCGTTTTTTTTCGGCGAAAACAACAAGTGTAGTTCCGAATGATGCAATGTCAAGCAGGTATAACTAGCCTGATTAATTCATGAACTTCGTCGCGAGAGGTGCCAGTGTGCGTGAGATCAACAGCCTGCATTCGTAAGCCGGTCGCGGCGTACTGGACGTACGGCAAAGATCGGCGTCGGCTGCAGGCTGTTGAGATTGCGTGCAATGGCGGTTCGCAGCAGGTGGCTCATGAATTATTCAGCCTAGGCCGTCGTAATGCGTCAGCGAAAGGCGGAAAGCAGCCGGATTTGATGCCGGTTGACGATTACGGCAGACGATTTTTTCGTCATCGTCGACCGGCTCCCCCTCTCTCGGCAAGCTCGCCACAAGGATGCACAGGCAAACCCACTTGTTTGCATCGCGCCCGACATCAACTACTGTACGCCGATGAACATGATCATACAGCGAAAAAGAATGTGTTTCCGCGCTTTGCAGTGGGTATTTGCCGCCGTAATTATGTCGTTCGCTCTGCCCGTTCCGGGCGAAATCGGGGACGGTTTGATTATCTCGGGGGATGTGCCGCTGGAGCCGGACTACGTCGATTTTGTCAACTTGTCGGTTAACGCCGATGTTTTTTACAATGCCGGCTATTTTGGTTCGAACACTGTGATTGCCAATGTAGAGGCCGGGCATGTTTGGGGCGGGCACGAAGTGTTCGACCGCTCCGGCCTGGGACTGCCGCCGGTGCCGTCGGTTATGATCAATGCCTCTTCCGATCCAACTGACGCCCCGCAACTGGGGGAGCTGGACTTTCATGCCACCATGGTCGGCCATGTTCTGGCGGGCACGGGACACGTGGGCGACGGCTGGCTTTCGGCCATTGGCATAGGCATGGCGCCTCTGGCCGACCTTTGGTCGGGCGCGATCGCCACTGAATTCAGCACTGAAGTCATTGGTGCATTCTCGTTTACGACCGAATCTTTTCTCTTTCCCTATGTCAATTTTTTTACCGGAACCGAGCATGGTCGGCCCGATGTAATCAACAGCAGTTGGGGGTTTTCGGGGGCCGGTGATTCCTATTACACCGGGGTGATTGATGCTTTGGCCGCCACCAACCCCACAGTTGTTTCAGTTTTGGCCGCCGGCAACGCTGGTCCCGGTGCCGGCACCGTCGGCGAGCCGGCGGCTGGGCACAACAGCATTGTTGTGGGTGCTCTGCAAGCCGCGCAGCTCGAAGGAGACAACAGTGAACCGACCGATTTTTCCAGCCGCGGCCCGGCCAATTTTTACAACCCTGTCACAGATCAGATTATCGAGGGCGTGCGAGCGGCGGTCCATATTGCCGCACCGGGAGAGAACATGGCTCTCGCCGCCTATCTAGGGAACACCGGCTCCCTGACCGGCCACGAAGTGGCGGTCGAAGACCCGGTCGACGATCTCTATTTTTCCTACAACATGTCGGGCACTAGTTTTTCGGCGCCGGTGGTTGCCGGCGGAGTTGCCCTGCTCAGGGACGTTGCCAAGGACGAAGTTTTTCTGGCCCACCAGCCAGATGCTCTGGACGCGCGTGTGCTGCGCTCGGTAATCATGGCCGGAGCGGTTGCGACACCGGGCTGGGACAACGGTCAGAAAGTGGTCGACGGGGTAGTGTTCACTGATCAGTCGCTGGACTACGCCACGGGAGCAGGAAGCCTTGATTTTGCTCGCTCGCTGGAGGTTTATGTGGGAGGTACCACTAATTTGCCGGGAGTCAACGGAGGCATGGTATCCTCGGTGGGATGGGACTATGGAACGGTTGGGCTGGGAATGGCCAATGACTATATTTTCGATTTCGTATTCGAGCCCCTTACCAAACTGACCATCTCGCTCAACTGGTGGGTCAACGGCGACATCGACACTGATTCCGGTGAGCTCGATTCGAATGCATTCTCCTTTGCTGATCTTAACCTTGAAATTTGGAGTATGCAGGACGGTGAGCTCGCCGACCTGGTTGCAGCCTCCGCCAGTCTCTATAACAACAGTGAATTTTTACGGATCATATTCGAAGCCGGCGGCGAATTCGGGTTTCGGGTTGCCTTCGACCAAATCGTCTATGACGCCTCCGGTATTTTCAGCCAGGAGGATTATGCCGTCGCCTGGATGACAATCATTGTGCCCGAGCCTTCGACTTTGTGGCTTGTGGCGGCTTTGTTCTGTCTGTGTCTCATGGGTTATCGGCCTCGCCTTCAAACCATCGGGTGAATCAGTATTTATCAGGGTTCATGAGAACGTCGGCACTGAGGCACGCTGTCAAGCGTCGCCTCCGGCGCCTGTTGGCCTCTGTTCTGTTGATCCCAGCCATCACCCAGCATGTCGTTCAATGACGTGGCGATGGTTGTTGGCGCGTAGAGCGTATCCTCGGCATTGACCACTTCTCCGGACGGCATCACGTACAGATTTCCGGTGCTCGCAGGAGCGTTGTGAGCGTATTGTTTCTGCAAGCTACCGTCCCGTTCAGTACGTTCATTCTCGGCCTCATCAAAATCCATTGATTCGTCAGCAAACGTTGCGAGTGCTTGAAGCGGCTCAGGCAGTTCTGCTTCCTGCTGAAGCAGGTTGTGCTGCTCTCCGGGGTCTGACTGGAGGTCGAAGGCCAATGACGGCGCGTTACGGAAGCGAACATACTTGTACCGGCCCTGTCGTACCATGCGGAATTCCGTGCCTTCTCCCCACCGAGGAGTGAGTGCGTCGCAGACGATGGGGCGGTCGGGTGCCAGCTCATCCCGTGTAATCACCCCAGATAGACTCGCGCCATCAACTTTTTCAGGCAGCGGAACTCCGGCGAGCGACGTGAGGGTGGGGAAGAGGTCCACGAGACCAACCGGTGTCTCGCATGTTCCAGACGCCAGATCCCCACGGCGGTGCTCGGGCATGGAGACGATTAATGGCACATGTGTGCACGCTTCGTACCACCCATTCTTCCACCAAACACCGTGTTCTCCTGCCATCTCGCCATGGTCCGTTGTGTAAGCAATGATCGTATTGTCGAGAAGGCCGTCCCTCTCCAGGCTCCCAAATAGATCTCCGATTACCTCATCCAGGTACGACACGCAGGCAAAGTAGCATGCTCTCGCATACATCATCTCATCATGCGAGATCTCATCAGCCTTGAAGCCCTTGCGCATCCCCACGCTCATAGGGTGGTTATACGCATCGCCAGCCGGAGGAACCTTAGGCTCCGTGACGTTATCCGGCCAGAACTTCTCCAGGTGTCGACGAGGCGCAGTAAGCGGGAAGTGGGGACGTGAGAAGCTTGCACATAGAAACCATGGCTTATCAGGATTTGCGTGTTGATGTTCTCTAAGAAAAGCAATGGTTTCGTGACACACCACCTCGTCCTGTATCAGGCTTTCCGGGATTTGAGTGACGCCAACGGCCTTGCTTGTTCGCTCCCGCATACCGGGTTCCTTTTCCGGTATGGGTTCCCACTGATGGCCGCATTTGCCGGTCAGATCGCCGTAAGGGCGATGTTCAAAGCCGACAAATTGCTGAGTTCCCCCAAGGTGCATCTTGCCAACAAGGCATGTGGTATACCCGGCATCCCTCAGAACTCCGGGAAGTGTCGGCAATTCCGGTCGCAGAACGCTCTCGTTTGTCCAGGCGCCAGACCGCCTCACTTCACGGCCCGTCAACATCGAGATACGTGATGGGGTGCAAAGCGGCATCTGGCAGTAGGCATTGGAGAAGACTGTAGCTTGTGATGCGAGACGGTCAAATGTCGGTGTCTCGATGGGCTCGCCACCTGCACTTACCGGTACGTGCCCCATGAATCTGAAGCTATGTTCGTCACTGAATAGCAGGAGAATGTTCGGTCGCTTCTTCAATTCATATCTTTTCATATTTGTATCCCAACGCGAAGATCACTTACGGCGGGGCGAAGCAGAGCCGTTAAGTGCATCCTGCTTGTTGTGCTTTGAGTTTTCGGGCAGGCGCTCAATGCGCATCTTACTAATTTTTTCGTAAAAATCCCGAAGATCGCTGACTTCACGCACGCTCTTTTCTATTTTTGTCATCTTCTTCCAGTCCTTTTATGTCAACTTGATCCTGGTCGGAATTCCGAACTCGCTTCAAGGCGATAAGCCCAGCCTTTGATGCAACCTTTACGGCGCCATTATCCGCCTTCGCAGAAACGGCATCGGCAATGATCTTCTGGTGTTCAGGTGCATTGGCAAGCAGGATGTCCATCATCATCTCGTCTTCGCCGTCTGCTTTTAAGAACCGATGCAAAGTCAAATTCGTGTTGCGGAATATCCACGGTTCCGCAGTCTCACGGTAGCCAAGCCGGTCAAGAGCCAGTCTGGCTAGTCGCAGGTCATCCGGGTGTAAAAGAATGTCTACATCACGGGTAAATCTTGCCCGGCCGTGAAAAGCCATTGCAACTCCTCCCACAACAGCATACTTGGCACCAAGTTTGTTCAGGTAGGATATGAGCGCAAAAAATTCGTTGTAAAGGTTCATAACCTAAAGTTTTCCCGTTTTTCTGAACTTAACCATACAAAGCTTCCAGGTCTTCGACGGGTTGCCGGGATGTAGACGCTCCGCGAAAAACGTGAAAACTTTAGATATCAACCGGCGGGCCGGTTGGTCGGACATGAAATCGGAAATATCAAGCACGCGGCCCCTCTTCATGCACCCATTCTTGTACGCTTGTTCTGATAGGATCCCGTTTACCCCCAAAACATAGTCTCTAAACGTTTAAATGCAAAAAACCGGCTAATAAACCGCCTCTAAGTACTGAATATCGATTAATTGCGGTGTTATCTATCTTGTTACAAGTCAGTTAAGTTCGGGTGACCAACAACTCCCCCCAACAACTCCCCAACCAGTCTATTTTCAGGAATGGACAGCAATATCCAACAGGGAATATCCAACCGAACAAGTACGGAACCCACGAAAAACACCGT
>SLNM01000118.1 GCA_007133055.1 Lentisphaeria bacterium | reverse complement strand
TTGCCGCACTGCCTCCGCCGTTTCCTGGTTCACCCGGGCGGCAATTTCCCTGCCGTCGATAAGTTTTCCCACACTCACTTTCTCCATGGTCCTATTCTTTCCCGCGTTTCCCGCGTTTAAGGTCTAACCTGAATAATTCACGAGCCATCTACTGCGAGGTGCCATTGCACACGATCTCACGCACACTGGCACATCTCGCTACGAAGTTCATGAATTAATCAGGCTAAGGCACCTTTTTCCGGCTGGTTGCATCAAGGTAGTTGAGCAACGGACTAAAGCTGGCCAGCGCGGCCGGCACCAGGGGCTGTGGTTTGAAGGCCTCGATTGTTCTCATTGCCGCCAGCAGAGGCTGCCGCGCGTTTTTCCTGACATTATTTTCAAGCCTATCCGGCTGCTCCGGATTCCTACTCTCCATGACGGCGGCAAAACACTGGCACAAGCCCTCCACCCGAGCCGTCTCCGCCAACAGGGAACCGGCCGACTTAATCAAAAAATCATCCAAGTTCTCGCGTGACTCCTCGGCGATCGGACGCAATTTGGCGGCGGCGCTCTGCGCCAGCTCGATGCCTTGCTGCAACTGCCGGCCTGATTGGTCATGCCCGCGGCGCAGCATACTGGCCACCGCCGACAACGGGTAGGCTGGTTCCGGCGAAGAATCGAGCCGCTGCGTAATCAGACAGCAGTCGGCGACGGCTTCCAGAGCAACCGCCCTGGCCAGTTGCTCGACTGCCGCACGATAATCATCGGCCTTCTCTCCATAGACCAGGGAACCACGGGCTAAAATGTCCTCGAGTGCGCCAGGGTTCTGGCAATCCCACGACAATTGCGCCAGTAATTGAACATGGTTCAGGTATGCCGGATCGAACATGCCGGTGGCGACAATGCCGCAGAATTCCGGCTTATGCCCATGCTCGCGGCAGGTCGTCTCCAGTTGCGATTGTCGCGGACGATAGCCTTCCCAGTCATTGCGGTCCATGACCGGGCACAGCCAGTGTCCGCCGAAAGTGCCATGGGAAGGCGGCCACTCCGCCACCTGCGCCTCGGCACAAAGGTCCGCCGAGCCCCACTGCAACCATAATTTGTCGCTTATCCCCAGTTTTTGCAGGCGCTCGACAAACTTGGGGCTGACCCTGGCGTTCTTGCCGAAAATAAAATCGGCGTGCAGAATTAGCGAGTCGAAGTGGACCAGGACGATTTTTTCAATCAACCACACCAGAAACTCTTCCGCCTCATAGGGTGTTTCGCCATAGAACGCGCTGGATTCCGCTTCATCCTCCATGGTTGCAAAAGAAATACGCAGAGCTCCTGCCTGCGAGGCGAGATATTCATTCGCCAGCCGGACGCACAGAGTCTCCAGCAGCTCGCGCAGTTCAGAACTGCTCAAAGGCAGCGGCGGTTGCGACTTTAGCGACCGCGCCAGGATTCTGGCCAGAACCACCAAGTCAATACCGGGGACCATGCGCAGCCCTTTTTCCCGGGCCATGGTGGCAATGTTGAGGAACAAGTCATCGGTGATAATTCGCGGCAGCTTCGACTCCTGCTGCCATTTGCGAGACTTGGCGCTGTACCAGCGAAGCCCGGTTTCCGGCAGCAAGTCTTCCCGCCCTGGGACAGGAACCAGCAGCATATCAACCGGGCCGCCATCGACCGGGTGATCCGCGGCGCCGCACAAGTTCACACCAACCAAGTTCATTTTATTACGCAGAATACGATCCATCAGCGCCATCCACTGGTCGGGCGCCATCTCCGCCGCACCCCAGCCAGTTTCGATCAGCATCCCGCGCTCCTGTTTATCGCTCCAGTCGCGAATCCGCAGGTTGGAAATCATTCCTTCGTGTCCAAAAGCCCGGTAGATGGCGGCGAAGGTCTGCGCACCCCATACCGCGCCCATTTGCGAATAAGTACGAACCTCGACGAGATTGTCGATTATGCTCAGCTCATAGTAGTGCTCGCGATTATCGACAGGAACATCCTGAAGATGCAGGCTTTCGGCGGGAACCACCTTGAGACTGACGACAAACTGCTTCTTGTTGGCAACCACCCGCACACCGACCGAGGACAGGGCGCTGCGAATGGTTTTGCGAATGAAAGGCAGGACATCCGAGGTGACCAACCGGACATCCGCGGACAGTTGACTTTCACCTTCCACGCAGGAAAGCTGACGGGGGCGGGGAAAAACGACCGAATGAACATCGGGCTGCTGTGAAAGAGCCATGGCGCGAAAACTCCTGACAAAATTAGATTTATATTTGCACGCAAGGCGCGATGTCAATGTAAGGCTTAGATTGAATTTGTCAAACCAGGCAATGCGCCGCTCCTTTGCATGGCTTGCAAACCATGAAAGAGGCATCATGTTATTATTTCCCTTTCAGCGGCGGCCCGGACAAGCCTCCTGCAGGGTTTATTCTGCGACTATCACACAATTTTCGGGCCGCTGCATATTTTTTTTATTGCACAATTAGCTCAACCCAATTGTAGGGAATTGCGAAATGTGCGAATCGAACTAATCGTAGGTTGGGAATCCGTCCCGACCAGGCTCGATTCGCATGGTCGACTCGGATAGTCGACCTACGAAATCTGCATTTCGCAATTCCCTGAACCCAATTGCAACAGGAGAAGACTGGTGAGTCTAACGATCTTGGTTTTTGCCAAACAGGTGCCGGACACGCAGAACATCACGGGTCAGGCGATGAAGGAGGACGGCACGGTCAACCGGGCCGCGTTGCCGGCCATATTCAATCCCGAGGATTTATGCGCGCTCGAGCTGGCTTTGCAGTTGCGCGAGAGCCATGGCGGCAAGGTAGTGGTGGGCACCATGGGGCCACCGGGGGCGACGGCGATTCTGCGCCATGCCTTGTACATGGGGGCGGATGAAACCATCCTGGTCAGCGACCGCAAGTTTGCCGGCGCCGACACTCTGGCGACCAGCTACACTTTGGCCAGTGCCGCCCGGCGTTACGGCAAGTTCGATCTGATTGTGTGCGGACGGCAGGCGATAGACGGGGACACCGCCCAGGTGGGGCCGCAATTGGCGGAAAAGCTGGATCTGCCGCAGCTGACCTATGTGGAAGAGGTTCAATCGGTTGAAAAAGGGCGTTTGCGGGCGCGCTGCCTGATTGACGGCGGACATGAAATAGCAGAGACCGCCCTGCCCGCTCTGCTGACCGTGGTCAGCGGCGAGCAACCTCCCCGGCCGGCCGGAGCCAAACGCCTGATGCAGTTCAAGAAGGCAATGACCCGCTCCGAACTGATGGCCAAGCATGCGAACAGCAATTACGAGGATGCCAACCTCCTGGCCGAGGAGGAGGAAGCTTTGCGGGCCAAGCGTTTGTGGATTCACGAATGGACCGCTGAAGAGCTTGGAACCGAGTCTGAGCGAATCGGCCTGGCAGGTTCGCCGACCAAGGTCAAGAATATTGAGAGCGTAGTGCTTGCCGGCAAGGGATTCGTCAACATTCCCCCGACCGACCAGGACATCGGCAAACTGGTCCATGAGCTGATCGAGGAGCATATTCTCAGCTAGCCTGACCGCCACCCAAAATAAAACAGCAAAGTGCAAAGCAAAACCAATAATACTTGAAAAGGCTTCCGAATGAGTAGCAAAAGAAAAATTGGCAATGTCTGGATATTCATCGAGCAGGACGAAGGCCGGATTGCCGACGTCAGTCTCGAACTGGTCTGCAAGGGTCGTGATCTGGCCCGGCGGCTTAAGGTGAAGACCGAAGCGGTGCTGCTTGGCTCCGAAGTCGGCGGCCTGGTACAGTCTCTGCATGAATACGGATGCGACAACGTATTTGTCGCCGACCATCGAAGGTTGCGCTATTTCAGCGCCCTGCCCTACACCAGGGTGATTGTCGATCTGGTCCGGCAGCATCGTCCGAACATATTTCTTTTCGGCGCCACCCCGACCGGTCGTTCACTGGCTCCCCGTGTGGCCTCCAAGCTGCTGGCCGGCCTGACCGCCGACTGCACCGAGCTGCGCATCGATGATTTCGAGGACAAAAGCAGGAAACAAACGCTGCATGACAAGCTGATGCAGATTCGCCCGGCCTTTGGCGGCAATATTATCGCGACCATTGTCAACACCTGGGAGGATCCGCAGATGGTCACCGTCCGTGAAGGTGTAATGCCACTGCGAGATCCTGAGAAAGGTCGGGGGGGGGCGGTGACCGAAGTAAAATTCAGCGAGCAGCCCGAGGACCTGGCGGTGAAGATTATCGAGCGCAGCCGCGAAGTCAAGTCGTCCAGCCTGAAGAACGCCCAGATCATCGTGTCTGGCGGCTACGGAGTGGGAGGTGCGGCCGGTTTCAAGCTGATCGAAAGGCTGGCCGAGGTGGTTGGCGGCGCCGTCGGCGCCTCACGGGCGGCGGTCGATGCCGGCTGGGTCGACCACGATCACCAGGTTGGCCAGACCGGGATCACGGTTCGGCCCCGGCTGTATATTGCCTGCGGCATCAGCGGCTCGGTCCAGCATCGGGCGGGCATGGCCGAAAGCGGCAAGGTGATTGCCATCAACGACGATCCCGAAGCACCGATCTTTTCGGTTGCCGACTACGGCATTGTCGGCAACCTCCACGAAGTGGTTCCCAAACTAATCAAGGCATACAAGGAAAAATAGGCAATGGCGGTTAATTTCTACACTGACAATCCAGACCTGCGATTTGAACTGCACAATCCGGCTTTGCAGGAATCCGTGGCTCTGCGCGAGGAGAACTTCACACATAGCGAGAAGTTTGCCGACGCCCCCGAGGATTATGCCGACGCTCTGGACAGCTACGACAAGGTGCTGACCATGGTCGGTGAACTCTGCGGCGAAATGATTGCGCCCCGGGCCGAGGGGGTGGACCAGGCAGGCGCCTCTCTTGACCAGGGGGTGGTTTCCTATGCCCCCGGCACCAGGCAGAATTTGAAAAACCTGACCGACGCCCAACTGATGGGGGTGATGCTGCCGCGGCAGTACGGTGGTCTCAACATGCCGGTGTCTGTGTACACCATGATGACGGAGATGGTCTCCCGCGCCGATGCCAGCCTGCAAAACCTGTTCGGCCTGCAGGACATCGCTGAAACCATCAACCGGTTTGGCAGCGACGAGCAGAAAGCTCGCTATCTGCCGCAGTTCTGCACCGGCGAGGCGGACGGAGCGATGGCTTTAACCGAGCCTGAAGCGGGCAGCGACTTGCAGAACGTGCAGTTGAAGGCGCATCTTGACCCGGCCACGAACCAATGGCGTCTCAACGGCATGAAGCGGTTCATCACCAACGGTTGTGCCAAGGTGCTGCTGGTTCTGGCCCGCTCGGAAGAAGGTTCGAAGGACGGGCGCGGCCTCTCCATGTTCATTTGCGAGCGCGGCCCCGGCCTGGTGGTGCGTCGAATCGAGGACAAGCTGGGAATTCACGGCTCTCCCACCTGCGAGCTGCAGTTCAACGACGTACCGGCCGAGCTGGTCGGTCAGCGCCGGCGCGGCCTTACCCGCTATGTCATGTCGCTGATGAACGGCGCCCGCATCGCGATCAGCGCCCAGGCTCTGGGCGTGGCCGAGGCGGCCTGCCGGGAGGCGCTCAAGTACGCCGGAGAGCGCGAGCAGTTCGGCCGGCCAATCATCAAGTTTCCTCCGGTCTATGAGATGCTGGTGCGTGACCGGGTCAGCATTGCCGCCACCCGCGCCCTGCTCTACGAAGCCACCCGCTATGTGGACTTGCGCGACATGTACGAGGAAACCAACCAGCACGCTGAGACCCGCGACCCCGAGTTTGTCAAGCGCGAGAAGAAATACACAAAAATCGCCTCCGTTCTGACCCCTCTGGCCAAGGCAATGGCCACGGAAATGGCCAACCAAGTAGCCTACGACAGCCTGCAAGTGCATGGCGGCACCGGTTACATGCGCGACTTCCCGGTCGAACGCCTGTACCGGGACGCGCGTATCACCAATATCTACGAGGGCACCACCCAGTTGCAGTACGTTGCCGCCATCGGCGGAGTGGTGCAGAGGATACTCGAACCGCTGATGGAGCAGATCAGCCATCTGCCCTTCGAAGGCAAGCTGCGACGGCTGGCCAGCCGCGTCGACACGGCCCGGGAAAAGCTGAATGCGGCGGTCAGGCATGTCGAGGGTCGTGGCGACAGCGAATACTTCGCCCTGATGAGCGGGCGTTTGTGTGAGATGGAAATATCCGTGTTCGTCGGTTATCTTCTGCTGCGCGACGCTCTGCGGGACAAGGAGAAGACGGCGGTGGCCGAGATTTTCCTCCAGTACCGTCTGCCGCTGTTCGAGATGCTGTATCACACCACCACCTCCGACAACGTCGCGGTTATCGACAACCATGAGGAAATTCTCGGTTGATTTTCGCCTTTT
>SLNM01000209.1 GCA_007133055.1 Lentisphaeria bacterium | reverse complement strand
CCAATGTCGGATGCACTTGGTGGAGCCACGACATAGGCGGACACTTCCACGGTATGGAGGAGCCGGAACTGTTCACACGCTGGATACAGTTCGGAGTTTTCTCGCCGATCAACCGAATGCACTGTTCGAAGGACCCAAACCGCGACCGTCATCCATGGGGCAAGGGTGTTGAAACTCTAGCCATCACCCGGGAGTTTCTGCAGTTGCGACACCGCCTGGTTCCATACCTTTACAGTGAGGCCAGGCTGTGCTCGCAGGAGGGACACGCCCTATGCCGGCCCATGTATCATGAACATGCCGACGCCGAAGAGGCATACTGGTGCCCACAGCAGTACATGTTCGGCAGCCAGATGCTGGTGGCCCCTTTTGTCGAGCGCCGCGATCCGGACACCACTATGTCCCGCCAGACGGTCTGGCTGCCTCCGGGACAGTGGTATGACTTTTTCTCCGGGGAAGCTCTGCACGGAGACCAGTGGCACGCCATTTACGGAAGCCTCGAGGAAATCCCCGTATTCGTCCGGGCAGGCGCCATCCTGCCGCTGGCCCGCTGTCACCAGAACAACCGAACCGGCAACCCTGAGCAAATGGAGCTGAGACTCTTCGCAGGCGCCGATGGTGAGTATGAAATGTACGAGGACGACGGAGACTCCATGGCCTGGCGCGACGGCCAGTCGGTGACAACCAGGATTCGGCAAATATGGCGGGAACATAGCCTGACAATCAAAATCGGCCCGCCGCAGGGCAACTCCGGCAACTGCCCTGGTCAGCGCTCCTGGTGCTTGCTCATCGGCGGCATCGGCAGGCCGGAAACAATTGCCGTGCTTTCCGACCGGGATCAACTTACCGAAGCTGTATCGTCTTACGACCAGGAAACCGAGCGGCTGAGATTGGAAATTCCTGCCCAGCCTGGCAATCATGCCTTGGAAATCAAGCTGAAAAATCGCGCCGGTCTCGGTTCGCGCCGAGATCGCACCCTGGAAAAATGCCGACGCATGCTTTACCGCTTCCTGATTCCCGCTGCGCTGAAAAACAGAATCGGCCAGGCGCTGCAGCCAAACGTCGACAACCAATCTTTGATCACCGCCGCCGCACCTCCCAGCGTCAAACGCTGTTTGACCGAAACCTGCTTCAAAGCCGGCATCCACTATGTTGACTGCCTCGCGGACAATCCCTTTCTGGTAGTCTGGAACAACCAGGGAGGAGAGAATACACACTACCATTACTGCCGGCGGGATCAGGGGAACATGGTCGTCGAGCCGGCGCCAAAATTCACGGTCATTCCCACTCACCTCCCCGCCGAGTCCGCTCTGCAACCCCCAGCCAGACTCAGTAATCGAGCCGTATGGAGCCTGATTCTCCTGCGGGAAAACATGGTCATGGCACGCATCGACAACCCGCAGCCGCCCTCGCCATAGCCTCCCGTTGCATGATAGCGCCACCAAAGCGCGTTTCTCGGTCCAAACCACAGCCCTAATCTTTCGCCGTAATCATTCGCCCTCATCTATTGTCGTTCATCATGCGTACCTGTCCGCTGACGGCGCGTTCTGACGCATTGCCACAAAAACCGGCCGGCGGCTGGCAAAAATCCGCTTCCCCTGATATGGTACAAAAAAAGCAAAGGCGCAATCATGGAATCACACCAATGGACAGAAATTGAAGTTGATCCGACCGTGGTTGCGGCTATGCAAACGGCGGGAAATCTCACTCGCGCCACCGCACTGTCCCTGGCCGGTCGAGGAGTGACCAAAGATACTCTTGAAGCCTTTCTCCGCCCCACCCTGAAATCAATGACCAATCCCTATTTGCTGGCCGGTACCGAAGAAGCCGCCCGAAGACTGTGGCAGGCCGCCTGCCAACGAGAGCGCGTCCTGATTCACGGCGACTACGACACCGATGGAGTGACCGCCGCCGTTCTGGTTTCACAGGTGCTTGCCGAAAATGGGGTTGACTCGGAAATATTCCTGCCCCACCGTGTGGACGATGGCTACGGCTTGACGGTTGAATCAATTGAAAAAGCCGGGCACTCGAAATTTTCATTGCTGGTATCAGTTGATTGCGGCATCACCAGCCCCGCCGCTGTGGCCGAGGCTAGAAAACAAGGGCTGGAAGTGATTATTACCGACCACCATGAACCGGGCGAACAACTGCCCGAAGAATGCATTCTCATCAATCCCAAGTTGTCGGGCGCGCCACCGGCATTGCGCAATCTGGCCGGGGTGGGTGTGGCATTCAAGCTGTGTCATGCCTTTATAAAGTACGGACGGGAACATGGGCTCGGCGGGTTGCAGACTGATTTGCGCGATTATCTCGACCTGGTTGCTCTGGGCACGGTAGCCGACATTGTGCCGCTGACTGATGAGAACCGCTGTCTGGTCCGACATGGGCTGCCGATCCTGGCCCGACAGCGAAGGCCGGGCATTCGCGCCCTCTGCGAAGTTGCCGGCTTGAACGGCGATCAACTAGGCACCGGGGACATCGCTTTCCGCCTGGCACCGCGCATCAATGCGCCAGGACGCCTGGATGACGCCGGCTTGAGCATGGCGCTGCTGGTCGCCACCAGCATGGCCAAGGCGGCACCGCTGGCGGCGCAGGTCAATCAGTCCAACCTGCTAAGACGACAGCGGGAAAACGAAGTGATTGCCCTGGCCGAAACCCAGCTTGCGGACTCGGGTTTCAACCGGGAATCCGCCTGCATTGTGGTCTGCGGCCAGGACTGGCACCCGGGAGTTCTGGGCATTGTGGCCGCCAGGCTCAGCCGTCTTCATCATCGCCCCGCCGTAGTCCTTGCCAATGATCACGACGGCAATTTAAATGGCTCCGTGCGCAGTGTGCCCGGACTGAACGTGGTCGAGGTGCTGCAGGAAACCAAATCGCTGCTGGAAAGATACGGGGGACATGCCATGGCCGCAGGACTTTCACTGAAGAAGGAAATGCTAAATGCTTTTCGGACAGCCTTCGAGCAAAACGTCAAACGACTGATGTCGCCGCAGGCATTTCGGCCGCAACTGCATTTCGACGGTGAAATTGAGCTGCGCGAACTGAGCGAACAATTCTTCGCCGAACGCCAATTGCTGGAACCCTTCGGCCATGGCAATCCGGAGCCAATGTTTCTGTGCCGGGGAATTAATCCTGTTTGGACAGCCAAAGCCGGCCAGGCGCACACGCGCGGGGCGGTTTGCGACCATGCCGAAAACACGATTGATTTTATCGCCTTTAACCGTGTCCCCGAGGAATTGCCCAAACCGCCGTGGAACCTGGCGATCAGACCTCAGATCAACAATTTCAACGGAACATGCAAAAGCCAGGTGGAAATCATTGACCTAAGATCAGCCGCGCCCTAGCCTGATTAATTCATGAACTTCGTAGCGAGAGGTGTCAGTGCCGTAATACAACAACCCCAACCAGGAGAGTAACGATGAAAACCGAACAACCGCAAATTTTTATCGAGGACATCGTCGAAGTGCGCAATCCTTTCTCCGGAGAATGCATCGGCAAGGACCTGGTGGTCAAGCATAACCCCCATAGCGACACCGGCACTTCCCCGCTCTGGGTCTTTTTGGATGTCGCCAATGAACGTCTGATTTCCACAGGTGCCGAGGTTATCGTAATCAAAAGCCTGAAAGAAAGAAGCGGGTGATAACAAAACCACTGCAAATCCCGCGTCATGTCCATGACGGACACTACGTCTTTTCGGATACACTCAACCCCTCATGCCTGATCGGATAGACCTGGCCGATTTCGCATGAAAACTCAGCCTAGGCTGTCGATTGAGACACGGCGGTGACCATGGTATCACCGGCCTCCGGTGCAGCCCGCTGCGCCGGCTCGTGCAGATCTTCGCCGGAACGAATGAGGCGGGCGCTGTTGAACAGTAGGATCAATGTGCTGACACTGTGCAGCAAGGCCGCCATAATCGGGGTTATTACACCGACTGTGGCGAAATAGATGCCGGCGACAATAAACAGCAGACCGACCAGCAGGTTCTGATTCATCACCGTCCGAGTCTGCCGGGAAAGGGTCACGAGAAACGGCACCCGTCGCAGATCGTTGTTCATCAGCGCAATCGAAGCGCTGTGCACGGCCACGTCGCTGCCAATCGCCCCCATGGCAATACCAACATCCCCGGCCGCCAGGGCGGGAGCGTCGTTAACCCCGTCCCCGACCACACCTACCAAATAGCCGCGCGACCGCAGCTCCTCGACGAAATCGACCTTGCCCTGCGGCAGGCAGCCCGCCCGCAGCTCGCGAATTCCAACCTTTTGAGCGACCAGATCGGCGACCGACTGGTTGTCCCCGGTTACCATGCAGCAGCGTTTTATACCCAGTGCGTTAAGCCTCGAAACCGCAACCGGCGCAGCTTCCCGGATCGCGTCCCGCAATCCAATCCAGCCAAGCAGTTGATCGTCGCGGGCAACAAAGACAATACTCATCCCGACCACGCCCTCCTCCTGCATCTGCTGCTCCAGAGCCGTGGTTTCTATGCCGAAATCGCGCAACCAAGGCCCGCGCCCCACCCGGCAAATAGCATCGCCGAACCTGGCCACCACGCCGCGGCCGGTAAACTCCTCGTACTCGGTAGGGTCGTCCCAGGTAATGTCCGCATCCTTGGCCAGACGCCGCATCGCCTCCGCCGCCGGATGATTGCTGTGGCATTCGGCGGATACCGCCACCTGTAACAAATCCGCCAGCTCAACCCCCTCCACCGGCTGCAGGCGGGCAACCTCCAGATTGCCCTCGGTCAGAGTGCCGGTCTTGTCGAAAACCAAAGCGCCTATCTTGGCCGCCAACTCAATATGAGCAACATCCTTGATCAGTATTCCCAGACGGGCCGCCGCCGCCAAAGCGGCAATCAGAGCCGAAGGTGTGGCGATCACCACAGCGCAAGGACAGGCGATAACCAGTACCGCAATCACCCGGGTCATGTCGCCTGTGACAAACCAGACCAAAGCGGCAATCATCAGCACCGACGGTGTGTAGTAGCCAGCATAGCGGTCGATCATGCGCATAAAGGGAAGCTTCGACTTCTCCGCCGCCGAAATCAACTCGCGTACCTTGCCCAGAGTCGTGTCCTTGCCGAGACGGGTCACCCTGACATCAACTGCGCCGGTCAGATTCTGAGTGCCGGCGAACACCTCGTCGTCCCGTCCCTTGTCAACCGGCAATGACTCGCCGGTGATGGATGCCTGATTAACCGCGCTGCTGCCACTGACTATCACGCCGTCAGCCGGAAAATTCTCCCCCGGTCGAACTCGAACCATGTCGTCTACGTGCAAATCCTGAACTTCCGTATCGGTCTCAATGCCGTTCTCCAAACGACGAGCCCGACGCGGCGTCAGCTTGACCAGCGACTCCAGGGAGGCTTCGGCGCCGACCGCTGTCCGATGCTCGATGGTAATAGTTATCAGCATAAAAAATGCGACCGTGCCCGCAGTCCGGTAGTCCTCGCTGGCAAACGCGGCCAGCAGAGCCAAAGCAACCAATTCGTTCATGTAAACTTTGCCCGCCAGCAGATCGCGAACCGCACTGAAAAGAATCGGACGTGCCAGAATCAAAGCGCCAATCAGGGCGCTCAGCTCAATCGAGAAAGAATCGATCCACGGAGCTAAAAGTGTGTTGGCAAGGTAGGAATTCAATACCAGAACCCCACCCACTACGGCACTGACCAAATTGACGGTTGGGTGCCCGTGCTGATGGCCGCCGCCGGACGGACAGCCACAACCGTCCGCCCCCTCGGAAGTGCTCTTGAAAAATCGGCTGGTATCAATTAGCATTGGAAATCAAACCTCGTTTTAGCCTGGTTCATGGTTCCAGGTTTTCCCCGCGCCGTCGCGGTGACTCCGGTCCCAGCAACAGCCGCAGCTCCTGCGGAGTTTCTCCGGCGGACGGCATGACATAGCGTTCCTTTACCTTGGGCAGCACTTCCCGCAGGGTGTCGGAGTAAAGCGCCACCAGAACCGATTCGGGACTCTCCAAATACTGTTCCTGAATCTGTTGGAAAACTTCGGCGTCCGCCTTGGCTCTGGCAACGATCCTGGACTCGTAAGCTTCTCCGTCGGCGATCAACGCCGCCGCCCTGGCGCGGGCGTCGGCCAGCACTCTGGTCCGATAGCTGCGGGCGGCGTCCAGAGTCTGACTTCGCTCCTGAACCGCCTCGTTGACCGCAATAAATGCCGACAGTGTCGGCCGAGGCGGCTGCACCTCAAGCAGACTCAGCTCCTGAATAGCAATGCCCAGCTCGGTATCGGCAACCAACCGGGCCAGCCGCTCCCGCACCGCGCCTGCCAGCCGTTCGTGGTGGGTCGCCGCCTCCTGTGCCGGCTCCAACCCCGGGGGAGACGGCTCATCCTCGGGCATCCCCTCCAACAT
>SLNM01000266.1 GCA_007133055.1 Lentisphaeria bacterium | reverse complement strand
TTTTTCGCACTTTTCGCGTATTTCGTGGTTATTCAAGGCATTGCGGTGTCAGCCGCTTCTTTGTGACTTTTTGTGTTTTTTGTGGCTATAAAATGTGCCTGCTTCCCGATACGGGATTATTCTGCCAATTCTACGCTGCCAATTGCACGCCATCTCCCTGCCAACATGCCAGATTGGCATCGCCCCGCGAACATACAAACACCCACAGATTCTGCGGAGGAGCCTCAACTATTGACCTGGTGAGCACCGTTCTTCACTCCGCCACCGGCACCCCCCATTTCCGCAGGCGGTCGACGATGAAGGCCACGGTTTGCCGATGGGTATCCTTGCTCTGTCCGGTGGGCGACAGGGCGGGTCCGAATTCGAAGTATAAGGGTCGTTCAGGTTTAATCGGCCCGAAGTCCAAAAAAATTCTGCCGGGCAGCAAAAAGTCGGTGCGCAAGGCCATCGGCACCAGCGGCACCTGCGCCCGCCGGGCAAGTTTAGCGCCGATACTGTTGAATTCGCTGGCGCGAAACGTCAGCCTGCGCCTATTTTGCGGAAAGACAATGACGCTGCGCCCCTGTGCCAACGCCTCGGCGCCCAGCTTCATCACCCTTTTTAAATCCTCGCGCGGGTTTTTCCGGGTAACTAAAATGGGATGGGTCGAGCTGACTACCGGGCCAAACAGCGGATAGCGAGCCAGGCTCTCCTTGATGATGAAACTGATCTTATGCTTGCGCGCGCCGACCATGGCGGCCAGGACAAAGGTTTCGCAGAAGCTCATGTGATTGCCTGCCACCACCACCGGCTCTGAAGTCCGATCGAGACAGTCCAGCCCGGCAACGTGAAATTTGCCGCCGGCTCGCTCGACGTGCCGCAAATATGTCAGCCCGGCGGCGGCGTGAGCTTCCTCGTCGAACTTCCCGCGCACCGCCAAATGCCGGCTGCGACGCAAAAGCCCGCCAAGGAAAGCCAGGTGGAAGCAGAGGCTTCGCAAAATGGGCGGACGGTAGGCCCAATAAACCGGAATGTCCGGCGAAGTATGATATTGATCGCTGCGGCCAAACACCTGTCTGGCGGAAGTGGACATCTGCAAGTCTCCCAGCTCAAGATTGGCAACTTGTGCGACCGCAAGCCTTCGACCATGCGGCACCGGTTTGTTGCATGAATTAATCAGGCTGGCGTTCTGGTGCGGCAGGCTCAGGAGAGTTCATTGACAAACTCGCGCATGCGTGTCATAGCCGTTTCAATGTCAGTCATTGACGCGGCGTACGAGCAGCGCACATAGCCTTCGCCCGCCTCTCCGAAGGCGGTGCCGGGGACCACGGCCACATTCTTCTGCTCCAGCAAGCGCATGGCGAACTGCTGCGAGTCCAGGCCGGTGTCGCTAATCCGCGGGAAAACATAGAAGGCTCCGTCCGGCAGACTGCATGGCAGCCCCATATCGTTGAGTCTTTTAACGATTACATTACGGCGCTGCCGATATTCTTCGCGCATTGCTTCCCGCTCATCCCGCCCATTGCGCAGAGCCTCGACTGCGGCTTCCTGGGCGAAACCGCAGGCGCACATCATGGAGTACTGATGGACCTTCATCATGGCGTCGATCAGCTGATGGGGGCCGCAGGCGTAGCCGATGCGGTATCCGGTCATGGCGTAGGCCTTGCTGAATCCGTGCAGAAACACGGTGCGTTCGCGCATGCCGGGATAGGCGGCGATGGATGCGCCGCGCAGGCCATAGGTCAGCTCCGAATATATTTCATCGGTGATCACCAGCAAGTCGTGCTTGACGGCCACTTTCGCCAAAGCCGCCTTTTCCGGTTCTCCGAGATTGGCGCCGGTGGGATTGTTAGGGTAGTTCAGGAGCAGAGCCTTGGTTTTTGGCGTGATCTTATTTTCCACGTCCGCCGCCGACAGGACAAAGCCGTCCGCCTCCCTGGTATGCACCGGCACGGGTCGGGCGTGGGCCATGGCAATGGCCGGGGCGTAGGAGACAAATGCGGGCTGGTGGTAGATCACCTCGTCGCCGGGATTGAGGATGGCCCGCATAACCAGGTCCAGCCCTTCACTGACTCCCACGGTGACAATGCACTCCTGGTCCGGCTGGTAGTCAACTCCGAATTCACTCTGAACATAGCGGCAGCATTCACGGCGCAGGCTAATCAGGCCGAGGTTGGAGGTATAGCTGGTGTGCCCCTGGTCAAGTGCGTATATGGTGGCTTCCCGGATACTCCACGGAGTGACAAAGTCAGGCTCGCCTATCCCCAGGGAAACAACCTCGTCGCGGGCGCTGACCAATTCAAAGAAATCACGGATGCCGCTGCGCGGCAATCCGGCTATGTGCCCGGCCACCCAATGGTGCCGTTCATGGTGAGATTTTGAGGCGCTCATAAACTTCATCCCTTTCCGCCGCGAATCCGGATTCCTTGTATTTTTTCAGGAGAAAATGAGTGGCAGTGGCCTGCACCCCGTCAATCGGCGCCAACCGACTGGCGACAAACAGCGCCACCTGCTGCAAGGTTTCGCCCACCACTTCGACTCGCAGGTCGTACTGGCCGGAGACCAGGTAGACGCTGCGCACTTCACTGAAACGGGATATCACCCTGGCCACCCGGTCGAAACCGCCGTCGCGGTCGGGCAGCACCTGTACTTCGATCAGGGCGCGCACTTCGTCGCCGCCGGCAATCTCCTCGTTTACCAGGGCATGGTAGCCAATGATCGCCCCCTCGTTCTCCAGCTCCTTAATCGCCCCGGCAACCGTATCGGTCTCGCTGAGCAAGCGCTCGGCAATCTCGACGTCGCTCATGCGAGCGTTGCGTTGAAGCAAGGCGATAATCTTCTTTTTCAGCTCCAGGTTGGTCATCCTCGGTTCCTCGTCGAAGTTTCTGGTTTGCCCTTCTCTTTGCTCTTCCGCGGGGTTATGCGGCACCCCTAATTTCAGCCTGGACAGCAGTGTTGCACTGGAGGTATGCAATGTAGACTGTCCAGAGGAACTTTGCAACTGCTTAAGTCTTGTCAGGGTAATGCGTCAGTCAAGGTGCAGAGCTTGGAATATACAATCAGAAAGAAAAAAGCCCAACCAGTCTATTTTCAGGAATACTATGAAAACAGGGCGTTCCATTTGCGCTTAAAAGTGAGTTCTGGTTCGCGTATGGGTATCCGAGTAAGAGGGATCGATTGACGATTAAGGACGCATCACCGTTCGTCCCCGGCCACCGGCTCTGGCTGCGGCCACAGTTGCTCGACTCCCTGGCGCAGTCGTTGCTCATACTCCCGGCCCATTACGTACCAGACCTCGTTGTGTCCCCCTCGCAGCTCGATGAACAGCTTGTCGCCGGTCGCGGTTTTATATAGCTGCCGCCCCATCTCCATGGGTACCAGTTCGTCATCCTGGCTGTGCATAATCAGGATTGGCCCCGGGTAGGAGGCTATGTGTCTTTGGGTCGGATAGCGATGGCGGGCCAGCCAGTGTACCGGCAGGAAAGGATAAAGCTGCCGGCCCATGTCAACCAGCGAGGTGAAAGTGGATTCCACCACCAGCAGGCCGGGATTCTTCTCCCGGGCCAGCCAGGCGGCGACCGCGCCGCCAAGGGAGCGACCGAAAACCATAATGTCCTCCGGCGCCACCGCCTGCTCCTCGACCAGCCAACGCCAGGCCGCGACTGCGTCCTGGTAGGTATTTCTTTCGGTCGGTCTGCCGGAGCTCCGACCGAACCCGCGATAGTCGAAAATAAGCGTGGAATATCCCAGCCGGTGCAGTATTTCCAGCAAGGGCAGCCGACCGCTGATATTACCGCCATTGCCGTGGCAGAAGAGCACCCAGCGGCCACTGTCGAACGAGGGGTCGGCGGGAGCTGCCCAGGCATGAACAAAGCCTTTCCCTTTGTCCGGGTTCAGCCATACATCCTGATAGGCCAGACCAAGGTCGGCAGGCGAACCGACCAGCGTGGCAGTGGGGAAGTATACCAGGCGCGACTGAAAAAAGTAAAGATATACCGCCAGCCCCAAGTAACTGGCTGCAAGGATGAACAGCAGGCTGCCAAGCACTCGCCATAGCGAAGCATTGGGGAGGGTTCCAAAAATATATGGAGCCAGTTTACCCATACAAGGTTTCCTGTCCTGAATCGGTTGAACCTTCACGGCATCTGACCAATCCGCCGCTCGGCTCAAGGTTTTGGGCGTTCGATTTCCACCCCGACCGAACGGGCGTAGGTAAGGGCGCCAGGCTTGTCCACCCTGACCTTGACATAGTCGACCCCGGGAGTTTCGAGAACCAGCCGGGCAATGGATTCGGCCATGGTTTCAACCAGCTTGAAGGCGGATTTCTCAGCCAGCTCGACAATCCGAAACTTCAGTGCTTTGTAGTCGATCGCATCCTCGAGCCGGTCACTGGCGGCAGCGGGGGCAAGATCGCAGAACAAAGTCAGGTTGACCAGCACATCCCGGGGATGGTGGCGTTCATGAGGAAAAACACCAATCACACAACGGACCAGTAAATCTTGAATAATAATCTTGTCCATTTGCGTTTAAGCCTGAGTTCTGGCGGACTGATGGCGCAGCATGGCCTCGATAAAGGGGCCCAACTCACCGTTCAGGACAGCGCCGGGGTTGGATGACTGGACATCGGTGCGCAAATCCTTGACCATTTGGTAGGGGTGTAGAACGTAGGAGCGAATCTGATTGCCCCAGGCGTTGTCGCTTTTTTCTCCGTACTCCGCATGACGCTCCTGGGTTCTTGCTTCCTCCTCGCGCTCATACAGCTTGGCCTTGAGAATTTTCAATGCCTTGGCCCGGTTTTTATGCTGCGAGCGCTCCTGCTGGCAGGCCACCACCAAGCCTGTCGGCAAATGTGTGATGCGCACCGCGCTATCGGTGCGGTTGACATGCTGTCCGCCGGCGCCGCTGGAACGATAGGTGTCGATTCTCAGCTCGTTTTCCTCGATTTCGATATTGATGTCGTCCTCGACCTCGGCCACCACGTCAACGGCCGCAAACGATGTATGGCGCCGCTGATTGCTGTCGAAGGGGGAAATGCGCACCAGGCGGTGGACACCGCGTTCGTGCTTGAGATAGCCGAAGGCATATTCGCCGGAAACAATGAAAGTGACGCTTTTAAGCCCTGCTTCGTCGCCCGGCTGGAAATCGATCATTTCCGTCCTGAACCCCTGATGGTCGGCCCAGTGGGTGTACATGCGCAAGAGCATTTCGGCCCAGTCGCAGGACTCGGTGCCGCCGGCGCCGGCGTTAATGGAGACAATGGCACCATTGGCATCGGTGGAGCCGCCGAGGAAGCTGAGCAGCTCGATGCGGTCCAAGTCCCGCACGATATTTGCCCAGGCCGCATCGGCTTCGCGCAAAAGCTCCGCCGATTCGTCCGGATCATCCTCCGCCAGCTCTCCGAGCACATTGAAGTCTTCGAACCGAGCCTCCAACTTGTCAAAGGGCTGTACCACACCGCGCACCTGCTTCAAGCGGGCCACAGTCTGGCGTGCCGATTCCTGGTCATTCCAGAAATCGGGGCGGCTCATCGCCTCTTCCAAATCCCGCAACTCCCGCCGTCGCCGGGCAAGGTCAAAGAAACCCCCTCAAGTCATCGAGCCGCCGCCGACCCTGACTTTCACATTCCTTGAATTCGTCTATATTCATTGCGATTAATCTCTTTTTTCCAGCCGATTAAGGGATAACCACCGAACAATAATTATTCCAGGCTGAAATCATCGTCGTCGAAGGCGAAGACATCGACGGTTTCCTCGCGCTCCTCCGGGTCCTGGAAAGTGGGCAGGAAACGGTAGTAAACCATCAGGCTCATGGCGTTCAGAGTAGTGTTCATGACCGGACTGCCGTCCCAGCCGTCGGCGCCGGGAGGCCGCCAACTGCCATCGGGGCTCTGGTTTTGAATCAGCACCGGCGCCAGTGTGTTGTTCCAGGACCGAAAGTGGCGGGTGCCGGCATGGAACACCGCCTGCGTCTGATAATAGGCGATATAGGCCAGACGGTCATTGTCCCAGGAAATATTGCCCTCGGTGCGATATCGATTGATAATATCAATGCCTGTCCGCACCTCGCTGCTGCGCAGCTCACCGAGCAACTGCAACCCGAGGGTGCCGCCGCCCTGCACGGCCGGGCGGGCGCCTTGCCCCGGACCTCCGGAATACCCGAAGCCGCGTTCGCTGTGAAAAGTGCGATTCTTCAGGAAGTCAACTGCTCTATCCATGGCTTCCTCCAGTCCCTCGACATCGGCGCCGGCCATATGCGCGGCCTTGAGCGCCTGAACCTGCCAGGCGGACACCGACAGGTCCCAGCGGTTGTTTACAGAATAGGCGCGATAGAAGTAGTCCCAGCCGCCGGTTTCCTCCTGCTGTCCCTCGACAATGCGCCGGACCGCCTCGTTCATG
>SLNM01000331.1 GCA_007133055.1 Lentisphaeria bacterium | reverse complement strand
CAAGTTTGCCGCAGGCTGCCACGAGACAAGCCGCAGCTGTGGCATTCTACCGCAAGGCGATGGCTCGTGGCAGGATGCGGTGAAATTGGCCGCCCCTCGGGTGCGAAATTCGGCCATGCAATTAGTGACAAATCAGATTTTTCAGGACAATATCTGTATCCTGTTGATTATAAATATATAATGGCGCATGGCCGAATTCGCATGAATTAATCAGGCTAGATGAGAATTAAAATCTTCATCTTCTACTGGCTGCTGATCATCATTCCAGCAATGGTTATCGGCAGCTTTGCTTTTCGTCTGCTCAGACATGAGCATGAACGGTTGCGGCTCGATGCTCTGGCGACTCTCGAAAGCCGGGCTCGAACTGCGGCTCAGTCAGTCGAGCTGGCAGTGGTTGAGGTCACTGACAACCTCCGTGATCAGTTGAGACATCTCCTGCCTGCCACCCGGGAACTGGAACTGCGCCGCTGGCAGCGTGACAACCCGCTGATTCGCAATGTTTTTGTCTGGCACTCGGAGGACGGCCTGCGGATTCCACCGCCGCAGCATCCCGGCAATCGTGAGGAAGAGCTGTTTATCCATCGCTATCAACGGCTGTTCACCGGCGAAACGGCGTGGAGACAGGTGACTTTGGGTTTGGCCGACACTGCCGAAGCCGCGCCCTCCCCCCTTGCCGCCCCTGGCCTGGCGGACATGCCGGAAGAGGAGCCATTGCCGGACTTGGACTCGAGTTTGGCGCCGGAGCCTTCTGCCGACATCTATACGCGGCAGCAAATGGCCCGCCGCGAATTATGGGAGGTTTCCCGCCGCCCTCCACCGTCGGCGGCTGCGCCGCCGCCGCTGCCGATGGAGGGACTTGCCCAGGAAGAGCCTATGGTTTTCGAGGCTGCCGAAATTGACGCGGACAAGCCCGCTGGCATCCCCGGTGATGTGGCTGGGGAGGTGGCGCGCGCCCGGCGGGCTTTGCCGCCTGGCCGAGATCATCGCGATGCGGATTTTATGCTCGGGCGTGCGGAGGCATTGGCAGAGGCGCCTGTGGTTGGCGAGGAAAGACTGCGCCCGGCCTTCCCTGCTGCTGCTGACGAGGGCGGCTGCATTCCCTGGTTTTCCGAAAACACCCTGCACCTGCTGGTCTGGCAGCGGCAGGACTCAGAAACAATTGCCGGAATCGAGGTGGAGACCACGGCATTGCTGGCACGGCTGGCTGGTTTGCTCCCCGACCACCGGGACAACGCAGCGGTTTTCGCCCTGCTTGACGGGCGCGACCAGGTGGTGCATCAAACCGTCGGCGGCAATGGCGGAGAATACAATGAACTGCAAACCCTGCTGCGGGTGCCGGCCGGGGTTTATCTGCCAAACTGGCAGGTGGCGGTCAGAGCCGGGCGCGGCGCGGAGCTGAGCGAGGCCGGCTCCTTTCTCGCCCTGGCCCTGGTCATGGCCGCCATTCTGGTCGCAGCCATTGTTTCAGGCGGTTCTCTGCTCCTGTGGCAGGCCTGCCACAATATGCGGGACGCCCAGCGCAAGACCTCATTTGTCTCCAATGTCTCGCACGAACTGAAAACACCGCTGACCAGCATCCGTATGTTCGCCGAACTGCTGGCCGATGGCAGGGTTGCGGAAAAGGAGCGGCGCGGGCAGTACCTGGGAATCATTGCCAGAGAGAGTCAGCGCCTGACACGGTTGGTCAACAATGTCTTGAACTTCGGGCGCCTGGAGCAGGGAAAAAAGGAATATCGCCGGGACTGGCTTGATCTGCCGACAATGATGGAGCGAATTGTCAGGGACCAGGAGGAACGCTTGCAGTCGGTCGGAATAACGGTGACCCGGGAGTTCGCCGATGCCTTTCCCAGGACTCATCTTGATCCTGACGCTCTGGAGCAGGTGATCTTGAATATTATCGACAATACCTTAAAGTATGGAGCCGACGGCGGACGCCTGCATATTTGCGGCCGAATCGACCGGCGGGGTCGGGCACTGGTTGAATTCAGGGACTGGGGACCGGGTATTCCGAAGCGCGAACGGAAAAGAATTTTTCAAAAGTTTTATCGGCTCGACGATTCCCTGAGCGCCGAGCAGCCTGGCAGCGGGCTTGGCTTGAGTATCGCCCGGCAGATCATGCGCGATCTGGGCGGCGACCTGGAATGTCGGGCCGCGCCCGGCGGAAAGGGCATCTGCTTTGTGCTGAGTCTGCCGGTTGTCCAGGCTTGATGCCTGTTCGCAATCAAAATGATCAAGGTTAGGGAGAAAGATTAAGGCGAACGGTTTTTGCAAAAAAAAAGTCCGCACGCCTTTGTTTTTTTCCTTGATCTTTCGCATCTCCATCAATTCAATCGTGAGAAGGAACCGGTTTCCCTTGTTCAGAGAATAGCGCTTGCAACCGACGGGTTGTAAACAAAGCGAGAGTGGCGGAACTGGCAGACGCGCTGGATTTAGGATCCAGTGGGGTGACCCGTGGGGGTTCGAATCCCCCCTCTCGTACCAAACGAACTGTCAAGCAAAGGAGAATTGACCCAATGCTGGAGCTAAAATCAGACTGTCGTTATTCATTGTTGGTTCCCACTAGCATGGGAGTCCGCTTCACTCCCGTCGAGGGCCAGCCTTTTCATTGCAGCGAGACTTTTCGCATTCAGGTGACCAGTGCCGAATCCAATGTGGCCAGCGTATCGTCCTATCTTGGTTTGCCGGTCAAGGTGCTGACCAAATTTGTGGCCGGCAGTCCAATTTCTCGCATGATCAGGGACAATCTTGCAGGCCGTCGCATGGACTGCGAAGGCCCGGAGGTTCCCCAGGGCGGGCCTTGGGGCTATCGCCACCAGTTCAATCTGGCGGACCGCGGCTATGGTTCCCGTGGTCCGCGGGTCCACAACGACCGGGCCGGTGAAGTTGGTCGGAGTCTCGCGATCGAGGATTTTGACCTGGACCGCATTTTTGGCCGTGAGAAAGTACAGTTGATTCATCTTTCCGGGCTGATCGGGGCGCTTTCCCCGGAAACCGGCAAGTTTTGCCTGGAACTGGCGCGGGCGGCGAAAAAGCATGGAACCAAGATATCCTTCGATCTTAATCATCGCGCCTCCTTCTGGCAGGGACGCGAGCGGCAGTTGCATGACATCTTCACTGAGATCGCCGGAATTTCCGATGTTCTGATCGGCAACGAAGAGGATTTCCAGCTATGTCTCGACCTGCCGGGGCCGGAGGCGGGCGGCAAGGATTTGGCCGCCAAAATTGACGGATTCAAGGAAATGATCGGTCATGCCCGGAAGGCTTTTCCGGGGGTGCGGGTGTTCGCCAATACCCTGCGCGAAGTGATCAGCGCCAATGCTCACATGTGGGGCGCGGTTATGGCCGAGGGTGACAACTGGCACGTGGTCGAGCCCCGGGAAATCACGGTGCTGGACCGAATTGGCGGCGGCGACGGCTTTGTCGGCGGCATGCTGTACGCAATACTTAAGGGGTGGCCGGCCGAGAAATGGATTCAGTTTGGCTGGGCCTCCGGAGCGTTGGTCACCACCCTGCTGACCGACTATGCCCAGCCCGCCGACGAAGAGCAGATTTGGAGCATTTGGTCCGGCAACGCCCGGGTCAGGCGGTAGCGGGCTTTTATTCACGGATTCGGGGATTAGACAGGGCGTTCTATTTGCGCGTACAAGTGAGTTCTGAAAAGAGACATCTGGCCAGCATTCAGGCTAAGGCGTTGCTATGAACAGGGTCGGTGGGGCCAATCACTCTAAGGCAAACTCTGGCAAGGGCGAAAAAACCGCCGAGCCATCACCCGGGATGGGGCATCAGTTCGGTGCTTTCAAGGGGGTGTTCACTCCCAGTATTCTGACCATTCTCGGGGTGGTGATGTTTTTGCGCTTCGGCTGGGTGCTGGGCAATGTTGGCCTGCCGCTGACCTTGCTGATTGTCGTCATGTCGTGCAGCATCACTTTCCTGACCGCCCTGTCGATGAGCGCGCTGGCGACCAACCGAAGGATCGAGGGCGGCGGTGCTTATTTCATTATTTCCCGTTCGCTCGGGGTCGAGCCAGGAGCTGCGATCGGCCTGCCCCTGTTCATGGCGCAGGCTTTGGGGATCGCCTTTTACATTGCCGGTTTTTCTGAATCGCTTACCGATGTATTTCCTCATTGGGACTATAGAACGGTCGCTCTGGGAACCCTGGCTGTGCTTACTCTTATCGCCATTCTCTCAGCCGATCTGGCCTTGAAAACCCAGTTCGTGGTGATGGCCGCCATCGGTGTCGCATTGGTCAGTTTTTTTCTGGGTTCGCCGGTGGCGCCGGGGGCAGGAGTGGAGTCGGCAGCGACCGCCGCAGCACCGAGGCTGCAGCCGTTCTGGGTGGTTTTCGCGGTCTTTTTCCCCGCCGTTACCGGTATCGAGGCGGGCATTTCCATGTCCGGCGACCTGAAGAATCCGTCGCGGGCATTGCCGCGCGGTACGCTTGCCGCCGTACTTTGTGGTTTCCTTGTCTATCTTCTGATCCCTCTGTTTCTTTTCTGGTTTGCGCGTACTGGCGATGGTCAGCTCGATCGTCAGTTGCTGGTCGACGACCTGTTGATTGTCAGCCGTGTCGCCCGTTGGCGTCATGCGGTGGTGGCGGGTATCTGGGCGGCCGCTTTGTCCAGTGCGATGGGGGCGATTCTGGGTGCTCCGCGCACTTTGCAGGCATTGGCCCGGGACCGGATTGTGCCGTCCGTGTTCGGACGCGGTTACGGATCGAAGAATGAACCCAGAATGGCCATGCTTTTCTCCACCGCCCTTGCCTTGGTCGGACTCGTTCTTGGAGATCTTAATCTGATCGCGCCGATCCTGTCCATGTTCTTTCTCACCTCCTATGGCCTGCTGAATGTTTCAGCCGGCCTTGAACAGCTCATTCGCCCGCCTTCATGGCGGCCTTCGTTCAAGGTGCCATGGCCTTTGTCGGTGCTTGGCTGCCTGGGTTGTTTTGCCGTCATGCTCATGATCAACGCCGGCGCCACCGTTATTGCGCTGGTGCTGGTTGCGGCCATTTACTGGGGAATGAAGCAGCGAAAATTGAAAGCTCGCTGGGGTGACATACGTCGTGGCCTGCTGATGCAGGCGGCGCAGCACGCCATTTATACGCTGGCCCGCATCGGGATCGACGAGCGCAATTGGAAACCAAACATCCTGGTCCTAAGCGGCAACCCGACCCGCCGCTGGTACCTGATCGAGTTGGCCGGTGCGATTTCGCAGGACCGCGGACTGCTGACGGTCGCCGCGATGGTTCCGGAGAAAACCACGTCGGAGCGACGCATCGGGCTGGAAAAGAGGCTCGCCGACTTCTTGGAAAAGCAGCAAATCAGCGGGCTGGCCAAGGTTTATGGCGCGGATAAACCATTGCGGGGCGCCGTAAAGCTGGCCGTCAACTATGGATTCGGGCCAATAAAACCCAACACTCTGCTGATAGGTGAGACCGAGCATAAGGAGAACTACCGCGATTTTTCCGAGCTGATTTGCGCAGGCTGGCATAATAATTTGAATATGGTGGTTGTCCGGGAGGGCGAAACCGAGCAGGCACTGGCGGCCGGCGCCCGGATTGACGTATGGTGGGGAGGTCAGCAGGAAAACCTTGGTTTTATGTTGGCTTTGGCCCATTTGCTGACTACCAGCAAGGGCTGGCGGCAGGGGCGGATGCAATTGAATACGATTGTTGAAAATGAAAAGGCAATTGCCGGCACCGAGGAGAAATTGCGTGAGTATATCGCCGGCATCCGGGTTCGGGCCGTGCCCTCGGTCATTGTCCGGTGCCGGGATAATTTGTTCGAGCAAATTCGCGAGCACTCGCAGGGCGCGGACCTGGTTTTTCTTGGCATCCGTCATCCGGAGCCGGACGAATCGGTGGAGAGCTACGCGGACTACTATGCCGGGCTGCTGCGCAACACGGAGGGGCTGCCACCCGCCGCCATGGTCATGGCGGCCGAGAAGATCGACTTCAGCCGTATCTTCACCGAAACCGCCCAGGGTTAGTGATTGATGCGTAACCCGCTGGTGAACTCTGTCGCGAGCTTGCCGAAAGAAAGAACCGGTCGCCGTAAGCGTCCACCGATAAAAGGGTAAATCAGACCAGATCGAAGTCTGTTGGTCATCTATGTTGATTTTGTCGGTGCCGGCGCCGCCGCCGCGGAACAGGGTCGGAGGCTGGCTTGCTTTCCAGCATTTGTCGAAGCTGGTCGATGACGGTGGCTTCATCAACTCCCGCTTTTTTTCTCCCGATCCAGAAATCCGCCGCCCGAAATGTCTCCATGCGGCGCAATTGTTGATTTTGACATTCAAACATAAACTGACGAATGGAATCTATTTCAATATCGGCCAGAAACAACCTTTCGGCAGCCTCGATTATCGCCTGTATCTGACGCTGCTGCCGACCTCCT
>SLNM01000034.1 GCA_007133055.1 Lentisphaeria bacterium | reverse complement strand
TTCCATGTGCTGCTGCTGGACATTCGCCAGGGGGTGATGCGCGACGAGTGTGTCACCGTCGGCCTGGTTGATCGAAGTCCGATTCACGCCCGTGAAGTATTTCGGCGAGCCATTCGCGAAGCCTGTTCGAGAATCATTCTAGTACACAATCATCCCAGCGGCGACCCCTCGCCGTCGCCGCAGGATTTGGATTCCACCCGCAAGCTATGCGAGGCCGGCAAAATTATTGGCATCGAGATTCTTGACCACATTATCATGGGCGACGCCCGCAACGGACGCCATCAGGATTACCTGAGCATGAAGGAGCAAGGCTTGATCTAATAAGAGGTATATTTGCAACAATTGCGGACTCACAAACGGGATGGGTGCCTGGGGGGCCGGGCCCGCAGCCTTGACAATTCCGGGGCGAGCACCGGGCGGAATCCGACATCGCAATACCGGTGTCCGGGGGTCAGTCCGTCTCTTCGGGTGATCAGGCAGTGCCTTGGTTCGTAACCCCAGCTGCCGCCGCGAAGCACCCGGTGCGAACCTTGCAGCGGGCCGACCGGGTCGACCAGCTGCTGGAACGGAGGGTAGTCCTCCTGCCAGTCGTGGCACCACTCCCAGACGTTGCCGCTCATATCGTACAAGCCCAGTTCGTTGGCTTGTTTCATTCCGACCGGGCTGGTCATAAAATCACTGTTGCCGCCCATTCCGCCGCCGTACCAGGCCACCTCGTCAACCCGGTTGCTGCCGGCATATTTGCAGCCGCGTCCAGCCTGCCCGCCTCGGGCCGCGTACTCCCATTCGCCTTCGGTTGGCAACCGGTATACGAATCCTTCCGGCAAACGGTCCTTGTCCTTTTCCCGCTCAGTCAGCCGCCGGCACCATTCCACAGCTTCATACCAGTTGACCATTTCCACCGGTCGCTCGGCACCGGGGAAGTGAGCCGGATTACTGCCGGCAACCGCCTGGTACTGTGCCTGGGTCAGCAGGTGCCTGGCAATCCAGAAGGTGTGGGAGACAACTACAGTGTGCAAAGGTTTTTCACCCGCGAAAAAGCGCCGGGAACCACGCTGATATTCACCCTTTTCCACCGCCACCATCGCCAGGGTGGCTCCGGATTCCAGGTCGATCTGCCAGGCTTCGCCAGAAACCGGCTGTGAGTGCATTTCCGCTTCCGATCGGACTGTCTCTTCTTTGTTCATCGCAGTTGCTCCAGTTGTGGGTTGAACTAACCTGATTAATTCATGCGAATTCGGCCATGCGCCATTATATATTTATAATCAACAGGATACAGGTATTGAATAATGTTGCAAGCATCAAAGTTTCAGTGCTTTTGCGAAGCGGCCCGCGGAGCAGGCCGGAAAAATCAATTGGAACCAGTTGGCATGATGTCGCGGAGGGCGTCGATCACACGCTGGTTCTCGGGCATGGTGCCGAAGGTGATGCGAATATGGTCTGGCAAACCGTAGGGAACCACCGGCCGGACAATGATCCCGCGCCTGGTTAGTTTCTGGGCGATTTCACCACCATTGCCGGTTCGCACCAGGATGAAATTGCCGGCGGTTGGCGCATAGGCCAGACCCAGCTCCCGGCAGGCTTCCTCGAAATAATCTCTCGATTCCAGGCAGAGCTGTCGAGTGCGAATCAAAAAATCATTGTCGTCGAGAGCGGCGACCGCCGCTTCCTGAGCCATGCGGTTGGTATTGAAAGGCTGGCGTGGTTTTTCGAGAGCCGCGGTCAAATTGTGCGGGCCGATGCCGAAGCCGATGCGCAATCCCGCCAGCCCGTAGGCCTTGGAAAACGTGCGCAGCATCAGACAGTTGGGGCGTTCAAGAACAAAGCGCAGAGTGTCCGGCATCGGTTCGAGAGAGATTTCCGCGTAGGCCTCGTCGAAGACAATCAGTACGTCGTCGGGTATTCTTTCGACGAATGCGGCAATTTCCTCCGGCCGCAGAAAGGTACCGGTCGGGTTGTTCGGGTTGCAAACGAAGACCACGCGGGTATCCGGCCGGACGGCGGCGGCCATCGCCCCGAGATCATGTCCCAGCTCGCAGGCGGGTACTTCGACGATGTCCGAACCGAACATCATGGCCAGGAGTTTGTATATGACAAACGCATACTGGGACACGACGATCGAGCGCCCGGCTCCCATGAAGCAGTGGCCAATAAATTCAAGCAGCTCGTTGGAGCCGGCGCCGAAAACAATCTGTTCCGGCCGCACCTGGAAATTTTCCGCCACCTTTTGGCGCAGATAGTAGGCGCTGCCGTCGGGGTAAAGGTACATGTCTTCCGCATGTCGGCGCATGGCTTCGACGGCCAGCGGCGAAACTCCGAGCGCGTTTTCGTTGGAGGCCAGCTTGCAGACCTGTTCCGGCGCCAGGCCGATTTCCCGCGCCACTTCCTCGAGCGGACGCCCGGGCTGGTAGGGATTAAGCCGGGCTACGGCCGGTTCGACCCAGTCAACCACATTTTTGTCAGGCCTCCTCTTGTCGTTCATGCTTCGGTTCCTTTTATAAAGATGATAAATAACATAATGTTCAATTTGGAGATTTCACCCTTTGCAGCAATGCCTTCTGCCGCCGGCGAAACAGGCGGGCCACACCGGTGTCCATGACCATCTGGCACAGGTGATAGACAATGCCCGGCAGCATTGCCAGCGGGTACACACGGGCAAAGTAACCATCCCAGATCAGATAGGAAATGGTCAGAGTCTTCTGGGATACATGAATGGTGAATGCCGAGGTTGACGGCTGATCCAGCCGCATCAGGCGGGCGATGGCGTAGTTGCAGGCAAGGATTGCCGTGCGCAACAGCAGCATAAAGACAAATAGCACGAACAGCGCCCGCCCGGCCCCTGCCACTTGGTCTGACGACGAGGAGACCGCATTGAAAATGATCAGCAGAACAACGGCCTGCTGGAAAGGAGAAGTCCAGGCGCCGAGCAGATGTTTTGTCCAGGGACGAATAAGCTGTCCGATTATGGTTGGCACCAGTACGACCACAACCAGACCACCGAGTATTTCGATGACAGGCAGCTCAATCGTATGTTCCAGTTGCAGCAGCAGCGAAAGCATGAATGGCATGGTCAGCAAAGCCGTGAAATTTCCGATAATGCAGATGAACAGGCTAAGCGGAACGTTGCCGAGAGCCATGCCGGTCATGACCGTGCCCGAGGCAATGGTTACCGGGGCGGCGGCAATCAGCGTGGCGCCGACCACGAAATCAGGGTTGTCGGCAAATATCAGACGCGCCAGCCAGTGGGTGAAAAGGGGGATGAGAAGAAGCGACGATGCAGTGGCCGCCAGAGGAATGCGCAGATTTTTAACTTGATCCGCAATCTGGCCAGTATCCAGCTTGGCGCCGGTGATTAGGAATGCCAGAAAAATCGCCGCATTCGGAATGCGGTAGAACCGCGCCGCATCGCCCAGCTCCGGCCACAGGAAGGCGATCAGTATGATTGCGGCAATGCCTATGAAAAACCAAAATCTGCGAATGTTCCTGGTCATACCTTCTCACCTGAATTGCATTGGTTTGTATGAAACACAGTTCGTCGTTCATCATGCTTCGTTCGCCGTTATTGGCGGTTGACGATAGCGGGCGACGATAACGGATTACGATTGAGCCGACTCGTACGCCGCTCTCGTCGCCCGCTATCGTTTTCCGACTGTTTGTTTAAAATCATCCTACGAGCTACGACCCGCGTCAGCCGCTGTTTCTCCCTCGGGGTATCAGGTGCGCCTCGCCGGGGGCCGGGCTCAAGCCTGGCGCAGGGCCGGACCGTTGCGAAGCAACAGAGGCTGTCCGCAGGACAGCAGCGAAACGGCAATCCGTCCGGCCCATTGGTCAAATCGGATCCTTAAAGGGTGCAGAGGCCAATAACCTTGTCCCGCACCTTAGTTGAAACAGAAAACCGGGCGACGATTACGGTGAACGATTATTTGCTGGAGCCGTCCGGCTCCGGACGGTAATTAACGGCGGAGGCCCGCCGCACGATTTCGATTCCGATTGCGATACCGATACCGACTCAAAATCGCAATCGGAGTCGCTATCGCAATCGGTATCGGTTGTTTTGCTTTTTTTTAACTACGTAATATGCGAAACACGTGAAAATAACCACCACACCTCGATTATTCCTGCACAGAGCGGTAAGTGTTGTAGCCCCAAAGGGGCGGCATCATCGTAGCCCAGGGTTAAGCGCAGCGCAACCCTGGGTAAGGATCAGAAAATAATTGTGCCCTGAAGGGGCACCTCAATCGTGTGTGAAAAAACGCGGGGTGGAACCTGTGTCGCCCCCGTACTCCTTCGCCAAGGCTACGGCATTACAAGGCGGGGCTTCATTTTTTTTGGTTGCTCGTTTGACCACAGGTGCCAACCCGTGAAAACTCGCACACACACCATCTCAAGCCCCCGCAGGGGGCGACAGACCATGCGAAGTTTCCGCCAATCATCGCCCGTAAGCATCGTCCGCAAGCGTCGTCCGGCCCATGGTCGAGTCTGATGCTCGACCTACGCTCTGCCCGCATTGCCGGAACGAGTGGAGTCCTTTCCGCACAGCGAACACTGAGGGTTGCGCCGGAAGACGGCCAGGCGGAATTCGCCGTGCAGGCCGTCGAACACCAGCATTCGATTGGTCAGCAGTTTTCCGGCTCCGGCAATATGCTTGACAGCCTCCAGCGCCTGCAGCGAGCCGATGACCCCCGGCACCGCGCCAACAATGCCGCGGTCATTGCAGTTTAGGGTTTCGTTTGTTTCCTGCGAATGGCTGAACAAGCAGCGCAGACAGGCGGTGGCGCCGGGTAGCACGGTCATGGTCTGCCCCTGAAATGCAGCCACCCCGGCGTGGCTGTAGGGAATTTGCTGCCGATGGCAGAGTTCGGCAAGCAGAAACTTGCTTTCGGGATGATCGGTGGCGTCGATGACAAAGTCGGCATGTTCCAGTAAACTTGCGCCGTTCTCCGCTTGCAGCCGGGTGAAATGAACAATTGTGCAAAGCTCCGGATTGCGGGCTTGCAGAGAGGCGGCGGCGGCGGTGGTCTTAGGCTGCCCCACCGCCGCTTTGTCATACAGTATTTGCCGTTGCAAGTTGCTCAGCGCCACCTTGTCATGGTCGATTAGCACCAGCGTTCCGATGCCGGCGGCGCCCAGATAGAGGGCGGCGCTGGAGCCCAGGCCCCCCAGGCCGACCACTGCCACCCGGGCCGCCCCCAGCCGCTCCTGGCCGCGCGGACCGATCTCATCGAGCATGATCTGGCGGTTGTAGATCAGAAGTTGCTGGTCTGTGAGCATTGCCTGTCTTCGCTTCCGACTCAGTATCGGTAGTGATCGGACTTGTACGGTCCGTCCGTCGGCACCCCAATGTACTGCGCCTGCTTCTCCGACAACCGGGTTAGCCGCACACCCAGCTTGTCCAAGTGCAGGCGAGCCACCTCCTCGTCCAGATGCTTGGGCAGGCAGTATACACCAATCTGGTAGTCCTGATTCCACAGCTCGATCTGGGCCAGGCTTTGGTTGGTGAATGAGTTGCTCATGACAAAGCTCGGATGGCCAGTGGCGCAACCGAGGTTGACCAGGCGGCCGTCGGCCAGCAGAATGATCGAATGACCGTCGGGAAATATATACTTGTCAACCTGCGGCTTAATCGGCAGCAGTTCGATTCCCGGATACTGTTTGAGCTTGGCCACTTCGATTTCATTGTCGAAATGCCCGACATTGCAGACGATCGCCTGATCGCGCATTTTCGCCATGTGCTCGGTGGTGATGACATCGCGGTTGCCGGTGGCGGTAACGAATATTTCAGCCTTCTCCACCACGTCCTCGACGCGAACCACCTCGTATCCCTCCATGGCCGCCTGCAAGGCGCAGATCGGGTCGATTTCACTGATTACAACGCGGGCGCCGAAGCCGCGCAAAGACTGCGCCGAGCCCTTGCCCACGTCGCCGTACCCGCAGACCAGGCACAGCTTGCCGGCGACCATTGTGTCGGTGGCCCGCTTGACGCCGTCGGCCAGCGATTCGCGGCAGCCGTAAAGATTGTCGAATTTCGACTTGGTGACCGAGTCGTTGACATTGATCGCGGGCACCAGGAGCTTTCTCTCCTTCTGCATTTGGTAGAGGCGGTTGACACCGGTGGTGGTTTCTTCGGAAACCCCTTTCCAGTCGGCCGCCACGCGGTGCCAGAAGCCGGGGGCCTCCCGCTGCACCCGCTGCAGGATGGCCATCAGGCATTTTTCGTCTTCCGCATCCACTTCCCCCAGTAATAGGTCATTCTGATCCTCCGCCTGATAGCCTAGGTGAATCATCAGGGTGGCGTCGCCGCCGTCGTCGACCACCAGGTTGGGGCCTTGGCCGCCGGGAAAGCGCAATGCCTGCAGAGTGCATTCCCAGTATTCGGTCAGGGTCTCCCCTTTCCACGCGAAAACCGGAACCCCGGCGGCGGCGATCGCCGCCGCC
>SLNM01000340.1 GCA_007133055.1 Lentisphaeria bacterium | reverse complement strand
GCGTTTGCGAGCCCTGGTCCGAGAAGGAGAGGCGGAGGTACTGTCGCGCCCCAGCATTCTCACCCTCGACCGACGGATGGCGTTCATCAACGTCTCTGAAATCATCCCCATCGCCCATTCCCGGTTCCATGGCGACGGACGAGTGCAGACAGTTGATTTTCGCGAACGCGAAGCGGGTATTCAGTTGGCCATTCGCCCCCGCATCAGCGACGACGGCCAGGAAATCAGTCTGCAGATCAACGCCAATGTTTCAGCGGTGGTTCCCGGACAGGATGTGCAGGTGCGGGACCAGGAAAACCGGGTGATCGCCAGCAGCCCGACCATTTCCATAAGGGAAGTCAAAACCTACGCCCGCATCGCCAACAATACTCCCTTCATTATCGGCGGCCTGATCTCGCAGGATGACACCTTGACCGAAAGCCGGGTGCCGATCCTCGGCTCGATCCCCCTGCTCGGACCGCTCTTCCGCTCAACCCGCAAGGAACAGATGAAACGGGAGGTGATTATCGTCATTACCCCGTTTATCCTGCCGGAAACCAGGCGCGAGCTGCCAGGAGAATATTTTGTCGGACGCACCCTGCCCAAGGACGCCGACCGTTTCGACTCTTTCGATCACCACCTTTTCCGGGATGCCTACCGGATTCGCGAAGAGGATGTCTACGACCTCGATTTCCTGATCCAGAATCAAGCTCTGCAAGAATTGCGACAACGCGCCGAGCAGTCGGTCGCCGTCAACGCCCACCTGGCCGAACAGTTTCCCTACAACCGATTTGTCGGGGGCCGTATTCCGGGTGAAAAATGGCTGGTCTACCGGCAAATTTACTCGGTCATTCGACGCATCGGCCTGGACCGGAGAATTGAAGCGGAAAGATTGATCTTCTTCGAAGCCACCCCTGAGCGCTCCACACAGTTCCGGGTAACCTTCCTCGAAACCTATCTGGAGCGACAGGCCGACCTGGCCTGGGCCGAAAGACACGCGCATATGGATAGAAACCCGCGCCGCCCGAAATCGGTATGGGAGGCGCTCGGCGACCAGGCCATCGCCTTTGTCTACACCAGTCGCCGCGAAGACCCGGACCCCAACCATATTTTGGAGGAACAGGTGCCGACGATCAAGCTGATCGAATGCCCAGACCGCCAAACTTTCGACCACCTGCTGTGGGAATTAAATCAGCCGGACCAGGACGGGCACCAGCGCAACACCCTGCTGCTGCATACCGAACGCGACCTCAGACGGCTGAAACAGGCGATCGTACTGCATGACACCATCAACCTCAACGGCCCGGAAAAAAACATGACTCTGGCCAACTTCAGTGTCGGCCGCCTGCTTATGCTGCCGACGCTGGACGAACCGAAAATCGACTTGATCGATGGCCGGGTCGCACGCCTGTCCATGGCCACAGACCGCTACTATGACTTGCTGCGCCAGGACCTCGCCGAGAATATGGCGGCCATGCGCCGGGCGCTGGAACGTAACGATGAGTAATGTTAACGGGAGAGAATCTAATGATTAGTTGCCTAAAATGCGGCAAATCCATGCCATACAACCTCAAAGCCTGCGGACATTGCGGATTTCAATTTCCGGAAATGGTCGCTTCGCTGTCCAGAAAATTCGGCGATGAGTATTCTGGGTTTGGCGATTTCGTTATTGTCCTGGCCGGCTTTTCAAGTTTCGTCGGGGGCTTGCTGGGACTGCTGCTAAGCGTCTTTATGGTGGTGGCTCAAGGGAATCTACTGATGGGGGGCTTGGCCATGTTAAGCTCCTTCGCATCCCTGGGGTTTGGCGTGGCCATGTTTCGATTGATGGACGCCATCAGGTGTCTTCAGGGAATGACTGATGGTCGCGTGAGGCATGAACTGAATACCCCATGATTCTTTTCAGCTCGCGAGCCAGATTGACGGCCATCACAGCATGACCATAGGCGCACGGGTGCAGCAGATCACTGCTCAACCCGGTGAAATCATCGAGGATGGCGGAGCCCGGCATAAAATGCAGATTGTCACAGTGGCAATCTTGCGCCAGGCGCTCGACAATCCGGTTGAAGGCCAGTTCCCGCCTACATTCCCGGGCAGTCTCATCGCGCGTCAATCCCGGGGTGCAACTGTTGGGGAACAAATTGATTGCCAGCACCGGCCTGCCGGTGGCGGCAAAGCGCTGAATGGCGTACCCTGCCCTTTCCTCGAAATCCTCAGGCTCGAAGCACCCCCGCATATTGATCCCCATTTCGAGGGTGGCCGCGTCCCATTCACACTCCTCCGCCAGCCAGTCGATCAGGGCCGGTTCCAGATGGCAGGAACCACTAAGCCCTTTGTTCTGCACCTGGGCTTTCAGCATGCGTGCCGCCAGGTGCGGATAGCCGTCCAGACACGAGTGGGTGATTGAGGAGCCATAGGCCAGCCAGTTGAGCTTCGGTTTCTCCTCGGCCAGGGGCGGTCGCAACGGCCAGCCAAAGGCGTCAACATGATGAAAGGCAAAACGCGATCCGTTGTTCATGGCCAGCCGCCACACTCGCTCGGAGAAGCCGCCCTGGTTAAGCTGGCCGGGGTTAACCCTGGCGAAACTTTCCGGCTGATTCAGTCGAATCAATGTAGTTCGCCCGGGCTCAACCCGATGGGTCTGATGCAAAAAATCGCCGCGAAACACCCGCACTTCCCCAACATTCCCGGAATTCGGGGACAGAGCCTTCAGATAGACATCGATAATCGGTGCGTCACTGACCATACGCAGCTCGCAGCCAACCGAATCGACCCCGGTTGTTCGGGCTCCCTGGTTGAGCAGGCAGCGCACCGCTTGAGGTATCCTGGTCAAACATTGCTCGCCCAGGCCGGGAATCGATTCGAGTTCGCCAACATTAAAAAATTCGATGTCTTTTGTTGTGGTCATTGTATTGGCACCCTATAGTGAATTACGAAGTGAATGAATCGGACAAAATGGTTCGTGAATTATTCGGGCCAGGAAACTCCTGTACTGTACTGCACACCATCTTGCAATACAAAACCATTGACCTGATTCCGTGAAAAGCCAGCGATGCCGTAGCCGCAATTATAATACTTTTCGAAAATTTTTTCACAGATTCAGGACGGATTCCAGGTTGAGCTTTGGGCAATAGCGAGTAACTTAACTTTTTTCTTATTACGTTTCGCAATCAAGGTGTTCGAGATTAGGGCGAAAGTTTAGGGCGAAAGTTTAGGAAAGATCAGCACAACCTTTATCTTTTGCCTTTATCTTTCGCCTTAATCGATTCAATCATCTTGAATGCAACTAGGGATTATTCAGATTAACGGCACAACGGGGAGCAAAGCACATGGCTATTGACAGCAGTCAGGCGGTCGAGCGGCCGCGGATATTCAAGTTTGGCGAAGGAGTCTATGTTCGCCGTGAAATTGACAACATGGGCTGGATCGACCTTGGCGATTCGACAGCGGTGGTGGACACTCTCGAGCAGCCCTCGGCGGCGAAGGAGGTGCTGACGGAAATGGAACGGACAGTTGGCTCGCAACCGGTGCGCTATGTGCTCAACACCCACCTGCATCCCGACCATGTGGCTCTGAACCCGCTGTTTGAACGACGAGGCGCGGAAATCATCAATGCCGCAACTCGCAACATTCCGCCCGATGGATTGCAGATCGATGGCACCAATCGCTCATTGCGCATGATCCCAATCCCGGGATGCCACACACCCCAGGACTGCGTGGTCTGGCTGCCTGCTGAAAAGGTCTTGTTTGTCGGCGATTTCTTCGGCTGGGGGCTGATCCCATGGATGGGCAATCTGAAGAAAGAACGGCGGCAACTTATCCTCGACACTTGCCAGCGATTGATTGATTTCAAACCGCAGACGGTGGTGCCCGGACACGGGCCGCTGTGCTCGGACACCGAGCTGGCCCGGTGGAGAGACTATGTCCTGTGGCTGATCGACGAAATCGAAGGCCAAATTGCCCGAGGCGTACCGCCGGAGAATATTGGCCAGGACAATCCGGCGCCGCCGGACGACATGCTCGACTGGTGGCGGTTCGCCGAGTGGAAACATCAGGACAGCGTAAAGAAGGTCGTCAAGGCCATAGTGCGCCAATGGAACTGACCTGATTAATTCATGCGAATTCGGCCATGAGTCATTATACATTTATAATCAACACCTGAATCCGTGATAAAATTGGCGAAAAGTATTATAATTGCGGCTACGGCACCGCTGGCTTTTCACGGAATCAGGTCAACAGTGAACAGACTAGGAAAAGATTATCCATGAAATTCGCCGTGGGCTATCAATTGTTCGAAGGTGACGGCGAGGAGCCGTGCCTCGACTGGATTCGCGAGTACAGCCAGGACTTGGAGGAAGTTTACTTCCCCTGGGCCGATATTCCGTCCGGACGGGCGCCGCTGGCCACTCGGCGCGGCTGCACCGACTGGAGCGCCCAGCGGCGGCTCGAAGCAGACCTGCGGGAAATCCGTGGCCTCGGTCTGAAATTAGACTTGCTTCTCAACGCCAACTGTCTTGGTGGCCGAGCAATCAGCCAGCATTTGGAAAATCAGACTGGCTCCCTGCTGAACTACCTCGAAGATGCGGTGGGGGGAATCAACATCGTAACCACCGCCTCACCCTTCATCGCCCGCACCGTGAAAAAACACTTCCCGAAAATTGAAACCAGAGCCTCTGTCAACATGCGGCTGGGTACGACCCAGGCAATGGGCGCTGCAGCCGATTTGTTCGACGGCTTCTACGTCCAGCGCGACTACAACCGAGACCTCGAACACCTGGCCCGGCTGAAAAGCTGGGGCGACCAGCGCGAAAAAAAACTGCTGATGCTGGCCAACAGCGGCTGCCTGCGATTCTGCCCCGGACAGACCTTCCATGACAACCTGGTGGCGCATGAAGCGGAAGTCGATGAAATGCGTAATGTCGAGGACTGGAATCCGCATGTTTGCAGACGGCTCTTTCGCGACCGCCAAAATTGGCCGGCGATTTTGCAGGCCACCTGGGTCCGGCCCGAGGACCTGCACCATTATGAGGACTTGTTCCCGGTGGTCAAGCTGGCCACCCGCATGCACAGCCACCCCCGACTGGTTGTCCACGCCTACACCAGAAGGCGCCACTACGGAAACCTGCTGGATTTGTTCGAGCCCGGATACAGCTCGGAATTCATGCCATATATAATCGACAACCAGCGTTTCCCCGATGACTGGTTTGAGCGGTCATCCGCCTGTCAGGACGAATGCATGGACTGCGACTACTGCCGGCGGGTACTGCAACAGGTTCTAGCCTGAATAATTCATGAGCCATACCATGACCGCCGGCAAGCCCAGTCCAACCAGCCTGATCGCACCCTCTGTTCCATGGTTGTCGTCAGAGGCAAAAGAAGGTGACACGGTACTGGGCTGCCGTCTGGAGGTGGCGAGAAACCTGGCCGATATCCCCTTCCCCCGGACAGCAACCGAGCGGCAGCTACGGAAATCCGCCGAATCCCTCCGAAAACGTCTGCATGAAAAAATGCCCGGCGCCTCGATGCTGATCGGCGGCAGGAATTCAAACGGGCATCTTTTTCGATTGCTGAACGAACGCTGGCTGGCAGATGCCGCCGATGCCTCGGTTGAACAGGCGGAAAGCAGCCTGTGGCTGAGTCCAAAACAAGATTTGGCCATGGCCATCAACTACGAAGAACACCTGCTTGTCCGAGCCTGCATACCCGGCCTGGACCTGGAAGCTGCATGGAGCCGGGCCGAAAGGGCGGTCGCCGATCTAACCCACCAATTGCCGGTTGCTTTTCTTCCAGACATAGGCTATCTTACAAGCTGTACGGAAAGAGCAGGAGCAGGATTGAAAATTTCGGTGCTCTCCCATTTGCCGGCCTTGGTGTTAAGCCGGCGTATAGAGGCCGTGCTAAGAGCGTCGGCGGCGCTGGGGGTCGGGGCGCGCGGGGCATTTGTCCGGAAAAAGCAAGTGTCCGGACATTATTTTCAGTTCACCTGGCAAAGCCAAGGCAGGCAAAACCCGGCAGAGACACTGACCGCCGCCAACTCCATGCTGCTGCAGCTTGTTCGCGGCGAAAGGGCGGCGCGAACATGGTTATGGCGGGAAAAGCGCGACTGGCTTTACGACTACGCCGGCCGGGCCTATGGAATTCTACGCTTCTGTCGGCAGTTGTCGGAGCATGAAATGTTCGGACTGCTCAGCGGCACGCGCCTGGGATGCTGCTTTGGTCTGTTCTCAAGAATGACGCCAGTTGATGTGGACAGCCTCCTGGTCAGTCTCCGCGACGCACACCTGGCGGCGGAAAACAACCAGGTTGACGCGACACCGGCCGACCTTGATCGGCTGCGCAGCCTTAAACTGCGCCGGTTCCTGTCGGAACGATTGCAGCAGCCTCTTTAACCTGATTAATTCATGAACTTCGTAGCGAGAGGTGCCAGTGTGCGTGAGATCAACAGCTTGCAGCCGTAAGCCGGTCGCGGCGTACTGGACGTACGGCAAAGATCGGCGTCG
>SLNM01000227.1 GCA_007133055.1 Lentisphaeria bacterium | reverse complement strand
TCAGCAAAGCCGCGAGCTTCCTGGGGGTGTTTCAATTCCACTTCGGTACGATGGGAGGCAACATAGTTGTACTTGATGCAAGCGTATCGCTCAAGGTTTCAATTCCACTTCGGTACGATGGGAGGACCGCGATTTTGGCTGGTTTTCGCCGTATCGCCCTGCCTGCTAACGGTAAGATAGTCGATGGGAGGGGGTATTGCAAGCTGTCGATTGCCGGTGCCGCATTGTTTTGCGTGGTCGGTGGTTGGGCGGTTTTGCCAGACGCAGGGTAGGGAGTCAGAGGATGTTGGAAGTGTTGCCTTCTCCTTGGCCGAGTTCCTCGCGGTTGAGCAGCTTGTCGTTCTCCATGGAATAGAAGACGACATGGCTGTTGTCGGCGCGGATATGGTCGATGGTATTCTTGATTTTTCGGTACTGTGCTTCGGTGACGGTTCCCTCGAAGACCGAACGCTGGTTCCAGTTGAGGTAGCGCTTGAGATATTTGTGCAGCTTGGCACAGTTTTTGCGGTCGGTGTCATAGACAATGAGAAGGTACATCAGTAGGCTATCCTGTACATTTGGAGTTGGGCGGCTTCGAGCAGGTGTTTGATCAGTTTGTAGCAGTCCAGACGGATCAGTTGGCGGTAGGAGACCGAGCGATTCAGGGCAGGGTGTTTGACTGTGGTTTTTAGCTGGGCGTCCCAGGCCTGGAGCACGCGCCTGCGGGCGTCATCCTTGAGCAGGACACCATTGCTGTGCGGGGCAAAGTCAGCTTTGGCGATGTCGCCCTGGTTGAATAGGCGGAAGATCAGGCGGTCGACCATGAGCGGCTTGAACGGTTCGACCAGATCGAGGGCGAGCGAGAAGCGCCGCGACTGGGGGGCGTGCAGATAGCTGATGCCGGGGTAAAGGGCAGTGCGGTGCAATTCGCTGACGCAGGCGGTGTAGAGCAGGGAGTTGAGGAATGAGATCATGGCGTTGACCGGATTGTCGGGCGGATGGTAGACCCGGGTGAAATCCTCCGGCGTATCGCAAAGCCAATGGCGCCAGCTTCCGTAGTAGATGCGGGCGCACATGCCTTCGAAGCCCATGAGTTCGCCGGGCGAGGTTGCGGCGGCCGCCTGGGTGCGGAGTTCGCGAAGCTGCGACTCGGTGTTTTCGACTTCTTTATGGCGCCGCCGGTAGTAGGCGAGCACGGAGATGGCGTTGTGCATTTTGGCGTCGGCAATCGCCTTGCAGATAGTCAGGCGACGTTCCGGGTCGCGGAAGGCCTGTCCCTGCTCGATGACCAGGTCGCCGCTGAGCTGCCCGGCATGAGGCATGAAGCTGCCGGTGTGGTGTCCCCAGTAGTTGAAGATATGAACCGGGACATTCTTCTGCGCCAGGAAGGTAAGCAGTTTGGTGTTCAGCCGGGTTTCTCCGAACAGGTAGATGGCGTCGATGGTCTCGACTGGCAGGTTGTGGGTTGGCCCGTTGGCCTGGTCTTCGGGCAGCGGGCACTCCTCCTCGGAAAGGACGTATTCCTCTGGTAGCTCGAACTTGCGGAATTGGAGGGTGTTGTCGCGGCGGCTGAGCTTGCCGGGACTGGTGAGGTACAGGTTCATGGTTTTCTCCTGGTTAAAGCTATGCCATGCAGAATTCGGCGTAGGCGCAGCGTTTGCACCACTTGAGCGGCTGGAATTCTGGCGGGGCGGGCTGGGCGACTATGTTGCGGGCGCTGGTCAGGTCGGCCTCGACCTGTTCGTCCATAGTGCCGTCCCAGACAATTTCCGTTGTCCTCTTCTGTTTCGGATAGTGGATGATGGCGCGTTCCACGCCGATGCCATGGCTGCGCATCCACCAAAGATAGTAGCGCACCTGCGCGATGTCCGCCTGCATCGGGCATTTGGCCTTTTTTGTTTCATGGATGACTCCGTGCGGCAATTCAGCCCAGTCGACCACGCCGATGTCGCCGAGCTTGATTTCCTTATGGGTGCGCTTGAAGGTGGATTCGCCGATATGCCGCCCGATCTGGACGGCCGTGTTTTCGTTCTCCGGACGGATGCCGTGGTGGAACAGCCAGAGTTTGCGTCGGCAGATGTGCAGGTATGCCATCTCGGTGCCGGTGATTGTGGTGGGCTGGGGGGTGTGGTTCATGAGAGCAGTTCCTCATCGGTCGGCGTGTCCGCATTGTGTGGCGTAGCGTTAAGCGCAGTCAACATGCGCAGAGCCGCGACGACAGCTTTTTGCAGCCTGTTTTCGGACACGGCGGCCAGGAACAGGATCAGGGCGCTGATGGTGTTCGTAGTCGGCGCGTGTCTGTCCTCCGGATCGAGTTGTCCGGTCACCCGCAGATACCAGAGCAGGCAGGCCGCAGCCTCCGACATGCGCAGGGAATGCGGGGCGGCACGGTGCGTCAGTTTCCAGGCCAGCAGTAGCGGCTCTTGAGATGCCTGCCTCTCGACGCGGGCGGCGGGTTTCCTGTCCGCCAGTGTGCGTAGCAGGGTTGACAGGAGTGGGGGTGCGCCGGTGTCGGCATTATGGTTCGCCATGCCAAGGCCGGCTGCGAGTTTTCTGCGCAGGTTCAGGCAGTAGCCGCGGGTGCGCTGCAAGCGCTCGGTGTCGTCCGCTGTCCTGTCTGGCAGCGGTCTGTCGGTGTCGTGGAAGAGCAGGAGACGGAGACACTGTCGGTAGCGGTCGAGCACATCGAACATGCAGGACACTTCCGCCTCCTCCCCGACTCCCGGAATCAGCGTGGCCGGAGTCGGAGCGTAGGATGGTTCGGCTTTAGCGTCTGGCAGCGGGCCATTGGGGAGGCGAATGTGGCGCGCAAGCTTTTCTTTCAGCACCGCTTCGATGCGGTCGCTATCCTCGCGCTCGATGGATACCAGCCTCTTCCCCTCCTGTTGGTAGAGCTTCTTTTTCTTGAGCATGGCGATCTTGTAGTCCGTAGTGTCCATGCCCCAGTACTCGATGTACAGGTCGAACTCCGGCAAATAGAAGTCGGGGCGGACGGCGTAGCCTTCGATGATGCGCATTCGCTCGTCGTAGCGGTAGGCGATGCCGTGCCGCGTCAGCCAGTCGGCGATCCGCCGTTCGCCGCGCGACTGCACCATCGTGCCGTCATTGGCGCGAATCGTCTTGTTCAGCTCGATGCGCATGTCGAAGTTTCGGCGTTCGAGGTAAACTTCGTCGAAGCAGCGGTCGCAGAAGCAGCGCTGGAAAGCGCGCTGGGATCGGGCGAACTCGTCGGTGCCGACTTCGACGCAGCAACGCTGGCAATGGTGAACCGCTTGCTTCTCTAAGATCCGCAACGCCTCGGCAATGACTTCTGCCGCCAATTGGGCATCGCGCCGGTTGTAGGGTTTTTCGGACTCGTTGGCCGCCATGTCGCGTAGGTCGGCGAGTGTTGGCTGCGCCGCCGCGCCATAGGCTTTCAGCCCCTTCACTGCGTACTGGCGCACCTGTGGATGAGGGTCGTCCATCTGTTTTCGCAGAGCCTCGACCGCGGACTGGGCGTCGGCGAATCCCGCCAGCTTGCCGATGGCCGAGGCGGTCAGTCGCCGCACTGCCACCGAGTCTGTGGCCAGCAGATCAATCAGCTCCGGCAAAGCGTCGCCATCGCCCGACTTGCCGAGGGCGAGGGCGCGTTCGGAGAGCTGTTTTTCGATGGCGCGGTTCATGATATATATTTGGATTATTCAAACGGTTACAGAACAATGCCGGCAGAGTCGTTATGCGTGCCGGTATCCGAAGACTCCAGTCTCCATCCGGTTTGACTGGAGTAGGCTGTAGGATTGATCACAATCCAGAAATCAAATTCATCATAGTATTTCGCTTTCGGATGTGATCGCTCAAATTGGCGAACCACGTCGAAGCGCCGGATAAGAAAGGGGCTGGCGTCGGCCAGTATCTCCTGCTTGAGTTTCCGGAGCTTTTTCTGTATTTTAAATGGGTTTTCAGATTCCGCCGAATACATCTCGCGACTTTGTTCTCGGTATGTGTCCATCTTTTCCTGCAGAGCCGATCTTTCAGTTTCATCTTCCTGCAAGAAAGTGGCCAATGCGGAACAGTCGGCATCTTCTTCAGAATCCTGCATGATAAACTCCTTCAGCTGGATGAAATTGAATCCCTGGTAGCTGTCTTCGGTGTATAGGGAGTTGTCGTAGGAGCGGGGAAACCCGAAGGCGAGCCGTTCAATCACATTTTTCGAGAGTCGCAACGCCTCTTGGCTAGCTTCTTGTTCAATGCGCTCGATATCGATGTCGGTCAGTGGGCTCTCCGCAGCAAGAAGCAGGGCCACAGAATCTTGTATGATGGCGCAGTTGGTTTTCAGTGCATCGCAGATAATATGGTCTTCGGTTTCCTTGATTTTTCGGGCAAACCTCTGTCGGTACCAGGATGATGTTTCGCGGCTGTCTTTAAGCTCGAAGGCGAACACTTGGCAGCAGCCCCTTTCCGAGTTGAAACTGCGCCCGACACGACCGCAGCCTTGACGGAAGTCGCGCAAATCGTTGAGTTCGACAAATCCGGCGTCAAAGTCCAGATCCACTCCCGCTTGGACAATAGAGGTGGCGATCATCAGAATCGGCTTTCCTCTTGCGAGGTTTTCCTCCGCCTCTCGCAGCTTGCTTCCCACATCCTTCGGGCGCAGGTAGGTGGTGATCATAAAGTCGGTCTTGTTGTCGAGCAAGTGGTGCAGTTTGCGGGCATCCCCGGCAAGGTTTAAAAGTACCAGTAGCGAATGACTGGGGTGCTTTATACGGTATTCGCAAACTTTTACGGCTAGTTCTTCGAGCTGGGATGTGTCTGGCAACGGTCGCACAACCCGTCGGCCATTGACATGAGGGTCGCTGGTGATTTCAGCCAGCTGCGCCGCTGTTAGCAGAGGGCGAACCGTCGGCGGTTCCAGCCATTTGAGCTTGAGGAAGGAATTTGCGATATATTCGGTTTCTGGAGGGGTGGCGGACATCAGAATGAAGCGACTGTCGGTGGCTTTGGCGACAGCCGCGAAAAGCGAAGTGACGGTCGTGATTTGATAGTGGGTGAGGAATTGGCATTCATCCAGAATCCATACGGCATTCCTCAGGTTGGCCAGGTTCAGACAAGTGGATTTGGATAGCCCTCCCAGGAGTCGGAGCAACCGATGGTAGGTAGTGACGATCAGCCCCGCATCCAGGTCATTGATCTTTGCGTCTCGGGCCTGTCTTTTTGCCGTATGATTTTCCGGTTGATAATCCGGATCTTCATCGTTGTCGTAGTCCCGGGCAAGATAGTGCAGCAGCACTGCATCACCCCCGGTTTTGAACTGGCGCAACTCCTCATACACCTGGTTTAGAATGGCTACAGTAGGCGCGAGGTAGAAAACCCGGGCACTAGGGTTCCTAGACAAAGCCTTTTCGGCAATTCGGGTGACTGCCACGGTCTTGCCGAGTCCGGTAGGCGCCTTTAGTTGGAAGATGCGCTCGGATTCATTCCAGTTATTGACCGCCCAGTTCTGGAATCGGCACCTCAGGCCGTTCAGTCCCGAGCTGTCGGCAAATCGTGCCGTATCCACATGAAACGAGACTTTGGCCTGGGATGACGGAAAGTGCTCGGGTTCAGGAGATCCCGCTTCCTGATTTTGCGCACTGAAGATGTCGGCCCGCGATAGTGCTCCAAGACAAAGCCGAGCAAGAAAGAACGAAGAGAAAAAATCGTCGGCCTGAATGTTGTCAAAGCCTTTTTTCAGGAGGAAATGGTGCTTTCGCGCTTCTGCCAGTTCAGTGTCCAGGTCTTGCGTGTCGGGAACTCCGTCGAAGCGGGCCTGTATTTCAGACAGCATCTTTGTACTGGTTGATGATCGCGTCTCCTGCCAATGTCGGACGGCTTTTTCGTGCTGACCGTACAGATCAACGCGGCGCAGGCCGGAATGATGCGCGGCCAGCACACTGAAAACAATGTGCGGTGTTGTCTGGTGCAGGGGTGAATCAGTCAATAGCGACGGACTGGCTTCCATTATGCGTCCGCAGACTATCCAGGCGATGAATGCGCCGCCGCCTGAGTGTCGGCTTTGTTCGGATTTTCCCGCGCCATTGAGATGTCGCTCAAATGCCTCGGTATCCTTCAGCAGGTCATGGCAATGTCCGGCCACGCATGAAAACAGCTCGCCCCATGCCCGCAACGATTCACAGAGGCTGGTCTGCAAAATGTCGTTGGTGAATCGGGCAACGGCTTTGGCATGCTCGGCCAGGTCACTGTCCGGGTGCGGATGGCTGCGGCGAACTCTCATGTCAGTTGTCTTCGAGCAGATGCACTTGCGCCATGCAGTTGCTCTGCCCTAAATATGGTGTGCCGACCGGGGCGCGAACGGCCTCGGCCAACTCCCGCCTTCCACTGTCGTCGAGTGTAAGCTCGATCTCCATGCATACATTCCAGTGGTAGGTCAGTGGTTTTGGCCCGCTTTCGCTTGGCTTCATATAGCCGCCTGGATTTTTGTAGCGATGCTGGTTGACGATGCGGGTTTCGGCGGCCTGGTAGCGGATGGCTTCGACGAAGGCGGAGTGATGCTTGAACCATTGCTCCAG
>SLNM01000126.1 GCA_007133055.1 Lentisphaeria bacterium | reverse complement strand
TCCCGTAGGGCCGGAATCCGTCCGGCCCGGTGGTCGACTCGGACAGTCGACCTACGGCCTTCCCGTAGGGCCGGAATCCGTCCGGCCCGGTGGTCGACTCGGACAGTCGACCTACGGGCTGCTTGAGGGAAAACTCATTGCTTATGGCACTCTCAGCTTCATCGTCTGCCCGGCAACTGTTGCATGTCCTGCAACCGCTGACCGGACTCAACCCGCACGAGGCCGAATCGCTGCGGACGGATGCGCTGCGGCAAGCCCGACTGGTCCGGGCCGATGACTTCCCGGCGCTGGCCGAGTTCGCCCAAAATTTGATTGAATCGTTTCTCAGCACCGCCTGGAAGCGGATGGAGAAGGAGCTGCTGGATGATTTCAGCCGGCATCTGCGCCCTGCCCTCAAACAGCTCTCGGCGGCGGGCGGGGTGGTGCGTTCGGACGAGGACGCGGAGCGAGCGCCGCCGCATTCGGTGGCGCTGGCGGTGCCGCAGTCGCTTTCCGCCGTGGAATGGTTCAGGCTGCTCGAGACCGCGCAGGTGCCGGAGCGTCTCGGCAATTCGGTCGACGCCGTGGTCCGTCGCAATCAGACTGCCCCCACCGTGATGGCTGTGATGTTCGAGGTGTTGCTGGAGGCGGACAGCGCACAGGCATTTGCATGGATGAACGATTTTCTGGTCGAGCATCGCGGCCGGCTCGACCAGGATGTGGTGCGCGATCTGCTCCGAGCCTGGCGCAGACCTCGAACCCTGCCAAGGGAAATCCGCAATTGGCTGTTCGAATGGTGCGGCAGCGAGGACTTGCGCCAGCAATGGCCGGCGGTGGCCGAGGAGACCGACGCAGTGCTGCGCCGGCAGTTGCTCGAATTCTGGCTGCCAAGCCTGCGCGACAGCCGTTCAAGCTGGCTGCGCCGACTGGCGAAAATCGCGGAGAAACCGCAGAGGACGGAGGCTGAGCTGCTGGACTGGCTGCAAAGGGCGATTGGCGAACTGGGAGAGGCCGCCAACGCCTTCATTGGCTTCAGTCGACTGCTGGGCGGCGAAAAAAAGGGGCGCTCGGAAATGGTCGGCACTGACCCAGGCTGGAGCGGCGAGGCGATCTTTCATGAACTGAAGCGGATGGAAAGCCTGTTCGCTCCGATTATCCTGTTTGCCGACGTCCTCCTGGCCGCTCCCGACGGCGCCTACCAGCTCGCACTGGCATTGCTCGGATTCCCCGGCCCGGAGCTGGCGGCATGGCGGCAAAAACTGCTGCGCCATACCACCGGCATGGTTCGGCAGGCCGTGCTCGATGACCTCAAAGCCGACCGTCAGCCAATTGAAACCATCCGTACGTACTCCGTCGGCGACCGCCAGCTTTATCGCTACCTGATATCCCAGCTCGACCTGGTCAGTCGAACCTTTGGCAGCTTGCGGCAGCGCGACAAGGTGGTCGAGCAGCTCGCCCTCCATTTCGCCAGCCTGCGAGAGGCGCAATTGCTGCCCCGCGAGCTGACCGCACGCTACCGAAAACTAGTTCTTACCCTGCATGAGGACAGCCTGCGCAGACTGCTCGACCAAGAGCGATTCGAGAAAACCGGCGACTTCGTTGTCCGACGCGACCTGCTGACCGCCGCCGCCGCCGCCCGGCGCTATGTTCAGCGCCGGCGCGCACTGCATACTTCAGTCGAGGAAATGATCGGCAGCCGATACGATTTCGAGAAGAGCGTGCGACAGCGCCGCCTGCAGTTTGCCCGGAACCTGCTGCACTTCGAGCCTCGCCGGTTCGCTTAATTCGCATGGCTTCAACGATACTCACTCTTGCGTTGAGCCATAAGCGGTCAATGCACTGCCTGGAGTCGGTAAAAGGCCGCTGGAATTTCGGGGGAATCGACCGCACTCTCCCGACCGAAGTAGGTTTCCACGGTCTGCCAATCCCCCTCCTTGAGACAGGTTCGCCGCTGCAGTATGTAGACAGGCGCGACTCGATTCCACTCGAGCCTGAAGGAACCTCCAACCAAATCGGGGACAATGGCCAGTTGCGGCGGCAGAAAATCGGCAGCCTTAAAGGTTCCTTGCGGCTGTCCCAGAGATTCGGGCGGACCAGTCGCACCAATCGTCAAAATAGTTGTTTCTCCGGCCGGGATCGCCGCCCCGGCGTAGCCAGGAGTGATATAAAGCAGATCCTCTTCAATCCCATGGCTGGCGACTCCCCAGGCACCGGTAATTTCAACCTGGCCCAAATCCATTTCTATCTCCCAGTCGCTAAGGGGCTTTGATAGTTCATGCCTGATGCGAATCTCTGCTTGAAATCCGGTTCCCCATTGGTTGACAATCCACCACTCGATATCGACGCCGGCCACTTCCACGTGGCGCATAAAAGCATTTTCCGGGGTCGGATACACCGGTGCTCGACCGCCCACGGAACGGAACCTGCCTTCCGGGAAGATATTTGAATAGGTTTCTTCTTCCGCGACGGCAGTATAGGTATGAGTCGACAGCACACCCTGCTGCTCGACGATGGCCGCCGGGGCGGGGTCTCGCATCCAGTCCACCATGGTGCCAACACCAACCACCCACACGTCCGGCATGGCGAGTGCCCAGTCGAGAAACTCATTGAGCGCGTCAATGCGTTCCTGGCTGGTCAACCACGGTGAAGCATGCAGCCACAGTCCCCAGGGGGTGCGATTGCCCTCGTAGCGCATCAGGAAGTTGCTCTTGAAAAGTTCAACCAAATATTCCCTGCTGCCGGGCGGGTCCATGTTGTGGCGGGTCTCGCCGTCGAGAAGGTTCCACATCGGCACCTCGAACAGCTCTGGCAGACTTTTGTCGGGGCCGGTGCCGGACCACATGTGTTGTTTTATGCCATCGTGCAAGGTATAGGGCCAAATATAATTCTCACCGTCCGAACTGTGCAAGCCGGGAGCCTCGGGAATCGATGTGTCATAATCGAATCCCAATCGGGCCAGGGCGTCGAACATGGCTGAATTATGCCTTAGGTAGGGGGCTCGGAATCCGCGTATGTCAGCGCGGGGGATGCCGGCCAGGCGCGACAGCGCTTCTCTGCATCCTTCTATTTCCCGTATCCAGGTGTCGAAGGACGTGGAATTGCCAGTGGAATGGGTGATCGTATGCACCGCGATTTCATGGCCGGCGGCATGCAGTCGATGGACAAGCCAATAGTCAGTGTAATTGGTGCTGATGAAGAAAGTGAAGGCCACAGGCGATCCGTCCGGGTTTTGATGATCGGAAATCTTGAGAATATCGGAAAAAATCGCGGTGTTAACCGCGTCGTCGAAAGTAATCAGTACCATCTGTGGCGTTTCGGAGGGAGCCAGGCCTTGCGGGGGCGCAGTTGAAACAGGCACAACATTCGCCGGGGAAGGCAGAGCCGCCATCAGCAGGAGGGAATATACCAACAAGCCTGTTGATTTTCGATGGATGATAGTCGTCAGCATATTATGTATCCTTTCCTCAACTGGCAATTCTGCCTGGCAGGACAAACGTTATACCTGCAAAGAGAAAAGATTTTTGCTTTATTTACCGCCAATTCGAACCCCGGCATGGCGGAGGTGAATGAAATCATGAAGAAAATCGCCGCTGGCTTGTCTGTTGTGCTGGCTTTTGGTTGTCTTCCGAGGGTTGCGGCCGAAGATGTCAATGCTTATTCCAACATTGTGGGGTATGCAATGATTATCGCGCCGGAAGGCGGTCAGGCCGCGCTCTTGAATCTTACTCAATTTACAGACGATGCCGCCATCAGTATTCAGAATGTGATTTTGAATCTGGAGGAGCTGAACGCATCCAGTTCATTTTTCCATTCGGACAGGATAAGTATCTGGACCGGCACCGGATATTTGGCCTATGGCCTGTATCATCCACCCGACGCTGGCTCTCCCTACTGGCTGATATCAACCGACAGAGCCTGGTCGAGAGGCGGGGACCCGGGCCCGTCGCAAATTGATCTTATGCGGGGTGAAGCTGTTTGGTTCACCGCCGGCGGGCCGTGCGGAACAGACTACATCCTATTGGGGGGCGAGGTGCCGGAAGGAGAGTGGCTGCCGGTAGGGTTGATAACCCCCGGCGTCTCGATTGTTGGCTACCCTTATGCCTCGACGGTCAGCCTGAATGAGATGGTCGTCTCCAACTCGTCACCTTCATCCGAATGGGAGGCGGCGGACAAAATCTCCCTGTGGACGGGCAGTGGTTACCTGCGCTACGGTTTGTATCAACCAGCCAACGGCGAGCCATACTGGTTGATCTCGACCGACAGGGCCTGGTCAAGGGGAGGGGACCCCGGCGGCAGCGATGTTGACATTGAGCTTGGTTCGGGGTTTTGGTATACTTCGCCCGACGGAGGGAAGGAGTTGATTTTTTTCAGCAACTACTATGATGCTGGCACGAAATAACCAGGTAAAGAAGAGGATTGCAAAATGAAAAATCACGGCGGTGTTTGGCTGTTGGTTTCTGTATTCGCAATGGTTGGCTTGTCCGAGGCTGTCGAACGACATTGGAATTCGCTGCTTATCGACGATATTCCTTCGCTGACGGGGGAGGAGGTGGACTATGATGGCGAGGGATGGTGGTGCGAGGTTTTCAATCTAACCAGAGGGGAGACAACTGACCCGTTGCTCTGGGATGCGAACACCGCCCAATTTGTTTCCGCGAACGCTGATGTGACATGGGGTTGGTGGGTGGCTTCGGACGCTTACGAGATTGGACCGTTTGACTTCCTGGCCGATGAATTCGATGAGGTGTTTCTGCGCTTGTACAGCAATGCAAACCCCCTTGAAGCAGCATACTTCATTGACAGCCTGGTTGTCGCTCTGCCCGGTAATATTGGCGAGACACCAGGACTGACTGATTTTGAAATGCAGTTTGTCTTTGCCAATCAAATTTGGGAAATACCCGAGCCCTCCGTCTTTCTTCTACTCGGCTTAGGCATGGCATGGTTTGGTTTGGGGCGGCGGCGGCACCTTGCCTGACCAACGCCGGGAATTCCGAAGATGGCCAGCCTAATTGATTCATGAGCCATCTACTGCGAGGTGCCATTGCACGCAATCTCAACAGCTTGCAGCCGACACCGATCTTGGAGTACGTCAAGTACGCCCGCGACCGGTTTACGGCTGCAAGTTGCCGATCTCACGCACACTGACGCATCTCGTGGCGAAGTTCATGAATTAATCAGGCTAGTATGCGAAGCGCCGTTGGCGCGGGGACACACGTCGGAATCAGGAAGGAAGAAACCTACTGGCAGGTTGGCACCCATATAACCACGCGAGTTTCCACATCCGGTTGCGAGAAGACAGCCATTTTTCCACCCAGGTCTTGAATTAGCTGGTGAATGCCGAACAATCCCATGCCGCTGCCGAGATTATGGTCGAGGCTGTGGTCGGCCGGACCGCCACCGGGAAACCCCCTGCCACGGTCGATCACCGAGACTTTGATCATTTCCTTCTCGCACTCGATTTTTACCCTGGCCTCCCTGACCCCCGCATGCTTGAGTACATTGAACAACATTTCGCGAACCGCTTTGAACACAATCGTGGCGGAATTTTCGTCAACAAGGTCTTTTTGCACTTCGCCCTGAACCGTAAAACACATGTCGTGGCGTTGATTCATGATTTCACACAATTCAACAATTCCATAGTACAGGCCCAGTCGATAGAGGGTCGAAGAAGTGAGTTCGAAACTGAGAGAACGAACCTTTTGGCAGGCATGATCAAGCAGTTCGTCGATCTGATCATAAATTTCGGCAACTTTTTTCGGCGAATGACAACTGCGGGCAGATGCCAGCCGCATACTGACAGCGGCCAAAAGTTGCGCCACTTCGCCATGCAATCCCTCGGCGATGCGCCGCTGTTCCTGGTCCTGGGCAGTCGCGAGCTTGGCGGCCAGTGATCGCAGCCGTTCCTTCTGTTCAAGCAAAGCAGACCTTTTTCTGTGTTCTTCGCGGTAGAGCAGAACGTAGGCTGAAACCAGAAACATTACCGTCAGCAGACCTCCGCCGAATCCGCCTAGAGTCAAGGTTCGCCAAAACGCTGTATCCTCCTCGCTGACATCCATAATAATCAAAAGACGACCGACGCTGGCATCGTTCCTGTCTCGCAGGTTGGTAGCGGACAGGCGCCATTGTCTGGTCCCTGTACGGAGCTGGTGGCTGGTGGGGTCTTGTCGCAAATAATTTTCCACGGCCGCCGAGAAGGCTTCGGGCAATTTTTTCTGTGATGCGTGAACCAGCGCAACGCCATCAAGCCTGTGCCAATCGAAACTGTCGCCGCGAACCTTGCGCGCGGCGGTCCATTGCTGGTGGTGCAGTAGTTTTTTGTCAATTGCCACGGCTAGGAAAACTTGCAACTCCATCGATGTTTCTTCGATTAGGCGCTGACAGTCTTCACCCATCTCCACGTACCCCAGCAGTTCGCCGTCCCGGTCAATAATTGGGTGGCGCACCCGCAAAATAATCACACCCGACGCTGCGATGTCCAAGCTATATTTGGGATGGCCAGTGTATTCGGTTCTAGGCAGAATGGATCGGCCGGCCATGTCGACGCTATGACGCGCCGGG
>SLNM01000294.1 GCA_007133055.1 Lentisphaeria bacterium | reverse complement strand
TCTCAAGGAGAATTTGCGTACTCGCTATCACTTTGACAACCTGGTCGGGGACAGCGAGCCGATGCTGCGCATCTACAACATGATTGACAAGGTGGCGCGGACGGACAGCACGGTTCTGGTTCTTGGCGAAAGCGGTACTGGCAAGGAACTGGTGGCCCGGGCACTGCACAACACCAGCCGGCGCCGGGAGAAACCATTTGTCGGAATCAATTGCGCGGCGTTGCCGGAGACCCTTCTGGAATCGGAGCTTTTCGGCTACGTAAAAGGTGCCTTCACCGGTGCCAACAAATTCAAGAAGGGGTTGTTTGAAAGCGCCGGCGGCGGCACTTTGCTGCTGGACGAGGTAGGCAGTCTGCCGCTGGAGATGCAGAGCAAGCTGCTGCGGGTTCTGGAGGAGCGGGAGATTCGTCCGGTCGGCGGCACCAAGAACGTACCGGTTGACGTGCGGATAATCGCCGCCACCAATGAGAAGCTGGAGAAACGCATCGGCAGCCGGGAGTTTCGAGAGGACCTCTACTACAGGCTCAGCGTTATTCCCATCGAACTGCCGCCCCTGCGCCAGCGTGTCACCGATATCCCACTTCTGGTGCGTCACTTTCTGGCTGACATCAAGGAGCAGGAAAAACGATCGGTCGGCATAGACAATCTGGCTTTGCGGGCGCTTGAGGCCCATGCCTGGCCGGGCAACGTGCGCGAACTGGAAAACACAATCAACCGCGCCGCCACCCTATGCGATGACGACCGGATAACCATCGATGATCTGCCGGATAAGATTAAGGTATTGGCCACGCAGCAGAATCTAACCGAGTCCAGCGGTGAAAGGGAGGCCAAAACCATGCGCGGGGTCTCTCTCAAAAACTTTTTGCGGGCCAAGGAGCAGGATTATATTCAATACGTTCTTGATCAATGCGAGGGCGACAAGGAGAATGCTGCACAGTCTCTGGGCATCAGTCTCGCCACCTTCTATCGCAAGCTGGGCGGCGGAGGCACCCAGTCCGACTGATTCACGACACTAGTCTGATTAATTCACGCGAATTCGGCCATGCGCCTTGTTCCATATCGAATGAAAATGGCGACCTAGTCATTTTTGTCGGTTAAGCGGGTCAATTGAGTGTATCCGAACAAGAGTGGCGGTTAAGAAAGCGATTAAGTGTATTGGGGCATGAAGCGTAACACACTTGTTCGACCAGCTTACTCGCTCCGCTTCATCGGATACGCTTAGTCGCCCAGCTTCCTTGCAAGTGAGTGTACATTTCATATACCGTATCGGGGACGCACAAGGTATCCATGGATTTTGACATTGACCGAATCGAAGATCTTATGCTGCAGACGGCCGAGGCGGATCAGGCGGCCGGGCGAGATCTGACTGCCCTGTTGCGCGAGCAGTCTGAGAAGAGCTTGGCTGCAGGATCACCCGAGATGCGTGCCCGCTGGCAGGCGGCGGTCGAGCTGGTATGCGAAGCAATCACCGAAGCGCAGGCACAGCAGGCGACTGACTTGCTCCTCGAGCTGGCCCGGCTGGGTGGCGAGTCGGTCGTGCTGCGGGACAGCATGGACCGGCAGGCCAGGACTGAATTTGCCGAATACCCCGATCCGGCAGGGTTGCTCCACGCCCTCGGCATCCGCCACCCCGAAACCTCGGTGCAGGACATCCCCCAGCGCTGGCGTGTGTTCGCCGCCCTGCAGGAAGGACAGCTTTGCTGTCATCCCCATCACGGTCAAGGCGCGGTGTTGGAAGTTGACGGGCTGAGCAATGAAGTCCGGGTTCTGTTTGATCGTACTCTGGTTTTTCCACTGGAACGTTTTCTGGCCGACTTCCATTTGCTTCACCAGCGCTCGTTGCTAGGAGATCTCTTCAGAGGTTTCCTGTCATGGGCTGAATTGGAGCAGCGAGATTTTGAGCAGGTGCGGCGGGAACTGGCACAGTCGCTGCTGCCGCCGGCACGCTCGCCGGCTCTTTTCCGGCGTTGCCTGGTCAACCGCTACGTCAGCGACCGCCAGTTCGATAAACTGTTTGCCGAGGAGAAGCAGGAACGATCCGATCAAGCCGTCGGTTCTTTGGCGGCGGAACGGCGGCTGGATTCCTGTCGCAGCCTGGAGGAGCTGAGGGCGGTAGTCGAGTCGGAGGCAGCCGTTTTGCCACTGACCGACGACGACATTGCCAATGTCGAACGCCTGCTGCTTGCCTCGCATGAACGCACGGAGCTGGCCGACTTGTGGGCCAACACTGTCCTGCGCTTGTGGGAAAGAACCGACCGGGAAGCCTGGTTGCGACCGTGGATTCGTCAGCGCGGTGGCGAGGCGGTTTGCTGGCGGCAGCCAAAGAAATTCTCAGCCGTGGTCGAATCTCTGCCGGCCAAGCGTCTGCCAGCCTGGTTCGAACTTACGCATCAGGCGGTTGGTCCGGAGAGGTTGGCTGAACTTGGCCTGACCCTGCATCTCGGTGCCATGCCGGCGGCCGACAGTGTGCTGGCGGAAGCCACCGGAGATGCAGATTTTTTCTCCCGCATCGTCGCTCGCAAGCTCGAATCAGGACGGATATCCGCAGACCTGACCGTCTGGCTGTGGCAGCACGGGGAGGAGCCGGAAAAGGAGACAATTCGCCACCCGGAAAGAGTTTTTCGAGCCCTTGCCACCCCCCTTGGCGGGGTCTATGTCAGAGCCCACCGCAGCCTGCGCTCGCTATTGCTGCAAAACCAGGACTTTCAGAGGTTTCTAATGCAAGACGGCGATCCTGTCGCCATCGACAGGATGGTCGCCGCTATTCGCCGTCATAGCGACACCATGGATGGTGGAGAGCAGCAAAGCCTGCTGGTCCGCCTGGCCAGGCTGTTCCCGCAAGTGCGGGAGGCAATTGAAAAAAAACCGCGCCGGCAGCGCCGCGGCTCCGCTCCGGCGGCGGGCGCCAGTCAGCCGATTACTTCAATTCGTAGTTTCGAGGAGAGAAAACGAGAGCTTAGAAGTATTATTCAGGAGAAAATACCTGCCAACAGCCGAACCATAGCCCAGGCTCGCAGCTATGGCGATTTGCGCGAGAATGCAGAATATAAAGCGGCCAAGGAGGAACAAGGTCTTTTGCTGAGTCGCCGCCAGCAGCTAGAAGAGCAGCTCGAGCAAGTCAGACCTTCCGATTTTGCTGATATAACCGCGCCGCGTCAGGTGGTGCCAGGCTGCACGGTTGCACTCCAGTGGCAGGGAAATAAGGAGGAGGGGGAGGTGCAGCAATACCATGTCCTGGGTTGCTGGGACAGCGATCCCTATCGCAATATCATCTCCTGCGACACCCCCCTGGGAAGGGCTTTGCTCGGGAAAAAACCGGGACAGTCCGCGGACACTCCAACCGGGCCGGTCGAAATCCATGCCGTCCTACCCTTGGACAAAGCATTGCGGCAGTGGGCGACCGAGACCGAGCAGAGAGCCTGAGCGCTGCGCACAGCGAGTATGCACAAAAACGTAAATACAGCCACCAAAAACAGCTCATGAATTGCTCAGGCTAGGCATCCTTTGGCGGCTTCCCGATCACTCTGGCGAGAATGATGCTTAGTTCGCCGTAATCATAAGGCTTGGCCACCGCTTCGGCAAAGCCGTAGTCTCGATAGTTGGCCATGATCGGGTCTTCCGAATAACCGCTGGAGACAATCACCTTGGCCTGCTGGTCGATCTTCAGTATGTGCTTGACCGTCTCCTTGCCGCCTTTTCCGCCGGGGACGACCAGGTCGAGAATGGTTGCGTCAAAGGGGCGTCCAGCCAGGCGCGCGGCTCTGAACTTGTCCACCGCCTCCCGCCCCTCTTCGGCGGCTTCCGCTTCGTAGCCCAGGCTGTGCAGCATTCTGAGCAGCATCTGCCGCACCGCCCAGTCATCCTCCATAATTAAAACCCGCCCTTCTCCTGGCACCACCTCGGTTTGACGGTGGCTTCTGGTTTTTGCAATTTCACTCTGCCGCGCCGGCAGGTGAACATCGAAACGAGTGCCCTTGCCGAGCTCCGACACGACCCCGATATAGCCATCGTGTTTTTTTACAATCGAATAGGCGGTGGCCAGTCCGAGGCCGGCACCGCTCTTTTTGGTTGTGAAGTAGGGGTCGAACACTTTGTCCAAATCCTTCTCGGCGATACCCCGTCCCCGGTCGGCGACGGAAATGCGAACGTAATGCCCAGGGGAAAGCGGCAGGGGATCATCGGGAAGCACGGTACAGTTTTCGCCGCTCAGCCTGATAACCCCGCCCTCCGGCATCGCCTCCGCCGCATTAATCACCAAGTTTTGAAAAACTTGATTGATTTGCCCGATATCGACTTCGGCGGGCCACAGATTTTCCGCCCATTGGAAACGTGGTTTGCACTTGGTTGCACGCAGCACATAGTCCACGGCGTCGAAAACCACCTGGCTCAGGGCGACCGTTTCCTTGCGTGGTTTGCCTCCCTTGGAAAAAGCCAGAAGCTGCTGGGTCAGGTAGCGGGCTTGATTCGAAGCGCGTTCAGTTTCCTTCATCAGTTGCGCCACCTTGGAGTCAGGTTCGAGCAGGGTGCGCGCCAGGGACACATTGCCGAGCACCACGGTGAGAATGTTGTTGAAGTCGTGCGCCACCCCGCCAGCCAGGAGACCGACCGATTCGAGTTTCTGGTCCTTGCGCGATTCCTCCTCCCAGCTTTTTTCCGCGGTGACATTGCGAAATACCAGGACACCCCCGACTATCTTCTCCTGAGCGTCGAAGATCGGAGTTCCGTTCAAGGCAATAATCATCGGCTTCTGGTCACCTCCCTGGACTCTGCACTCCATGGCTTTGCTGACTCCGGTGGCCAAGGCTCGGCGAATCGGGTTTTCGACCTCCCCTTTCTCATTCGATGCCGGAATGCTATGCCGATGCTGGGCCAGCGGGCTTTTCCGGTCGAGCAATTGCAGTACCGACTCCACCGGCTGCCGCAGAGCGTCCTGAATCCGCCATCCGGTCATGGATTCGGCCAATTGGTTCATCAGAACAATGCGCCCCTCGGTATCAGTCGCGATCACACCTTCGCCAATGCTTCGCAAAGTGGCCGCCAGGCGCTCCTTCTCCTTGCCCAGGGCCAGCTCCGCCTGCCGCCGCCTGGTAATGTCGGTGACCACCACGAAGGAACCGGCAGGGGAACCCTGGTCGCCATGAAACAACCGAGGCGATACCAATGCGAATACTTGGTCTCCGTTGCCGCTGCGCCAGGTTGTTTCCAAATTGTCATCGACAATGCCCTCCGCTGCTTCGTTGTCTCCGGCAAGCAGGCTGCGCAGTTGACGGCGGACCTCGTTCTGCTCGATCAAGTCGAGCATCGAGCGTCCCAGTAGCTCCTCGCGCTGGTAACCCAGGATGCGGCAGAATTTGTCGTTCACGTAGGTCAGTCGTTGATCGGTGTCCAGAACCGCAACGCCTTCGTTCATGGTCTCGATCAGGTGTCGATGCCGCCGTTCGCTTTGCCGCAGGGAGACTTCCGCCCGGCGGCGCTGGGCCACCTCCTTGCGCAAGGCGTCGTAGGACTTGCGAACCCGGCGCATGATCTTGAGCGAAACCCGTGCCAGCTCGCCGATTTCATCGCTCCTTTCAATTTCTTTCAGAGGTTCTGAATCGTTCTCGGAAATGCGTTCGAAAAGACCTCCCAAACGAAGTATCGTCCGCGAAACCGTCCGTTGCAGCGTCAAAGCATACAAAGCAGACCAGAGAAAAACCATTGCCGCCAGACCGAGCAAGAGCGAGTGCGGTTCCGCCAGCGTCTCCACCCCCGCAGTCAGCCAATGATAGCCGAGAAAGGCGAAGATCAACAGCGAAAGAGAGCCGGACAGGATGGCGGCCAAGGTAAGTTTACTCTTGATTTTCAATTTACACTCTTCCTTTGGGCGGTGAGAAGTTGACCGGCTCATACCATAGCCGCCAACCCAGTTTGTGCAATGAAAACTAACTGCGGGAACGGTGGTTTGATGGGGGATTCAAATAACGGCCGAAATTGTCGATCGACGATAATTGTCCGCCGGGAGAACGCACTGACAATTCAGCACACCTTGCAAAGGCAGGCAGGCTATCGGGTCAAGGCATGATGACAGACAGAAATGACTGCGACCACACCCAGGGCCAGAAAGAGAAGAACGGTGACAATAGTAACGACATTGAGGCTGAGAAGGTTGAAATTTTGAACGAAGACCCAGTTGATAAGGAATCCAAAGGCGGTAACGATGGCAGCGCGATAAAGCTCGAAGAGCGCGGTGAGGCAGAGCAGCAGAGTCATGAGCATAATCTGCGGCAGCGGCACCACTACATTCGGGGCGTTGCCGAAAATATCCAGAAATGTCTGGCTGATTACCTGTATCATTATTTTTCTCCTGAATAGACTTCTCTTCGGTTTTGCACTGGCCGGTAATATCATCTCCTCCGGCCAAGATTTTATCAATTATGATAATAGCATTATTCATGCCAACCTTAAATCATTGTTCGAGCCGAGGCTTTGTCGTCAGGTTAGAACAAGCGTGTTTTGAGGCTGTTTTAACCAGCCGCCCGGTTATTGGCTCCGGGCTGTGTTTTTT
>SLNM01000123.1 GCA_007133055.1 Lentisphaeria bacterium | reverse complement strand
TTTCGATTTCCGGCCAGTTCACGCTTTCCCGCTTCGTCAAGCTCCCCCCCGTTTCCGAGCAGGAACATCGGGTTCGCCAGATTGTCGAGTTTGAGGCGCGTCAGAATGTTCCCTTCCCCATCGAGGAAGTGGTGTGGGACTACCAGTTGATCGCCAATCCCGAGGCGGAAGAGCTGGAAGTTATGTTTGTGGTGGTCAAAAAGGAGATCGTCGAGGACATTGTTGCCGCCGTGCAGTCGGTCGGACTGCGTCCGATCATGGTCGACGCCTCTTTCTGCGCCGCCTACAATGCAGCCCGTGCCAACGGAGTGGGAATCGACGGATGCAACCTGGTTTTGGACATTGGCGGGCGCAGCACCAACCTCATGTTTGTCGACCGCAATCAATTCTTCACCCGCACCATTCCGATCGCGGGTGTCACGATCACCCAGCAAATAGCCAAGGAACTGGGAGTGGACCCGGCCGAAGCCGAGGAGATTAAACTGCGCCACGGCTTTGTCGGACTTGGCGGCGCCTACGAGGATCCGGCTTCGGAAGTCGCCGCCGCCGTCTCAAAAATCGTTCGCGGCGTGATGACCAGGCTGCACGGTGAAATCAACCGCTCGATTACTCTCTACCGCTCGCATCAGAAGGGAGCCCGCCCGAAAAAGCTGTTTCTCGCCGGCGGCTCCTCGATCATGAATTTCACCGATCAGTTTTTCGCCGAAAAACTGGGGATCGAGGTGGAGTACCTCAACCCGTTCAAGGTGGTTCGGGTTTCGCCCGCGATCAACGTCCAGAAATTGGAGGAACGAGCCCATAGTTTCAGTCAACTTGTGGGCCTCGCTCTCCGGTACCGAGGATCGTGTCCGGTGGAAATCAATTTGATTCCAGAGCGGATTAGGCGCCAGGTGCAACTGGAGCAGAAAAAACCATATCTGCTGGGCATCGCCTGCGCGGCGCTACTGGTTTTCCTGCTATCCCTGCTCGCCAACATGCATCGATTGCAGGTCTACGAACCGATCCTCGACGAACTGCAGGAAAAGAGACAGCAGTTTGAAGCCACAGACCGCCAGATCAGCACTGCCGTACGCAGGGTTGACGCAGTGCGGGACAAGTATCGGGCGCTGGAGAGCGTCCTGCGGCGGCGCCAACAGTGGGCGGTCATACTGAATCAGATTGAAACAACCGTGCCGGACTTCCTATGGATCACTCGGATGGAGCCTATCTTTGAGCGAGCACGGGAGGAGGAAGCGGTTGATCGGCGTCGCCCGGCAAGCAGGCCGGGCACCCCCTTTGGTCAACCTCCGATACGAGACATGGAGATGCGAGAATTTGACGGGGAGTTCTACGGCGAGGAGGCCCGCCCCAGTGAGATTGAAACAGAGGAGCGGGGACCGCGGGGGAGAATTGTCGGGGTCGAGATTAGCGGCCGAAGCCTGTCCTTGCCTGACCGACCCGGTGCCTCTGGAGCCGGAGTCGCAACCGACCAGGTGGCGCAGACCGAAGAGGAACTAGGGTTGTCTCCGGAAAATATGCCCGCTGGGCCGGGTAGGCAGGGCGAGTCGGTGATAAGAACAGTGGGACCGGAGCAGTTATTTCTGGCCAGCCTTAGAAATCTGCCGATTTTCTTCGAGACCGAAACTGGGTTCGAGGATTATCGAGTGTCGGAACAGGTGCTGAACTTGCGGCACTTCACTATACGCGCCATGCTGGATGAACCTATTGACTTGGAATACTAGGTGCCGCCAATGCTCGTCGGCTTGAGGCGGAGCTTCGCTAGCCCGATTAACCGCGAGTTAGCCAGCCCGGCATTTGAACGAACAACGTTGGATACGACTGATTATGGATATGGTCAAAAGAAATCTCGGGTTCATTGTCATATTTCTCTTTGTGCTGGTGGCGGCCGGAGTGGTGCTGGGGGTTGCCAGTCGCTATTCCCGGCAGGTGCGGCAAAGCAGGACTGCCTTCGAAGACCACAGGCGGTATTTCGAAGACCTGGCGCGTCGGACACCCGGGGTCAGCGCCCTTAGTCTTAGACAAGCGCAGGAGAATTTACAGATTGCCCAGACTGAGCTGGTCCGGTTGCAGTCTAAGTTGAATGAACGTTCCCGCCTGCCGACCCGGACGATGGACGGCGTGCAGGCAAAGGATTATTTGGTGGCCGAAGTGCGCAGATTGAATAGCGAGCTGTCGCGGCGCAATGTGGCAGTGGGCCAGAACGCGACCGGATTTTCGTTTCGGAGCGTGATTCAGGCCACCGGACTACCGGAACCCACCCATGAAGTGCCGGCTTTGGTACGGCAGATGCAGGTGGTGGGGCGGTTGGTCGAAACCGTGGCTGAAAGCGGGGTGAGCGAGCTGGTCTCCCTGGCCAGGCCGGCCGGAATTCGTCAGATTCGCAAGGACGACTATACTGTCATTCGGCTGAACATGGAAGTAAGAGGTCCGCTTGCCAGCATAAAAAGATTGATCAACGCACTGCACACGGACGAACAATATTATTTCAGCGTCCCTTACATGCAGTGGCAGGTGGAGACACCGGACCGGGTCGCAACTGCGGACCGCCCCCAGACAATTCGGAGGACGGTGCCCGAAAGACGCCGACCACCGATGATCGAGGACGAATGGCGGTTCGAAGGGGGGGAGGAATTGGCCAGGCCCGAGCGCCTGCCCCGGGAGCAGCGCAGAGTTGCTTTTGCCGATGTCATGACCGTTTCCTTGCCCGTTCATTTTATTGAATTCAAGCCTGAGGAACAACAGGAGTAAGACCTTGAAATTCTTCACACAGCACTGGGAGAAATTGTTGCTGGCACTGTCCGTGCTGGTGATTTGCGCATGGGGTGTCGTTCTCTATCGCCAGGTGATAGTTTTAAGCGAAGAGGTTGTCGAACAGCATGGAGCCGGAGAGCGGGCCACGGGAAGACCGCTGGCGGAATTGACCGAAGATGATTTTACGGCGCCGACCCTGCTCGAGCCGGACCGCGCTCAGTGGCGGACGGTCGAGCGTGAAGGGCGTGCCTCGATGGTTCGGCCCCAGGCCATCGTCGCCTGCGTCAATGAAGATTGTCAGTACTGGATGCCTTTCGGCCAGACCAGATGTCCTTTTTGCGGCGAGGAGCAGGGGGACGTGGTGGCGGAGCCGGTCGATCCGGAGCCCGAGGAAGTGCCCCTGGCCCGGCGACTTTTTGTCGCCGAGGTTTCGCGCGAACCATTCGGCGCAACTTTGCGGCGCATCACCGTTATCCCTGGCCGCCCCAAAGAGAGCTGGGACTTGCAGATCGATGTTATCGAGAGGGATGGTCGGAGGGTAACCAGGTTCGCCCGGCTCGGCGGCACGATTGGGGTGGAAGGTCGGGAATATGAAATTGTCGGGGTCGAGCGGAAGGAGGAAGTCGTATTCTACCCCAGCATCGGAGCGGATCAAGTCAATGATGTCTCGGAAGTGACCCTGCGAGGCCCGGATGAGCAGGAGGTGGTGCTGGTTCGCAGTCGCCAGGTTTTTGTCGGCCCCTACCAAATTCGACTGATCCTGATCGACCCTGAGGGTAGATACCAGCACAGGACTTTTGCGGTCAGCAGCGACCAGGTGCTTGAAATCCGCGACTTCGACGGCGCCATCAGGCGTTTCGATATTGTTGAAGTGAGCGACGAGGAAAGGGTGTTGTCTATCCGGCCGGCCGGCCAACCGGAGCGGGAAGTGATCAGAATTGGGCCGCCGCCGCGAGAGAGGACTCGGGAGACCGGACCAACCCGCGGAATGCCGCCAGCCGACCGGAGAGCATTCGACCCAGGGCAGATGCCGCCCCGTTTTCCATCGGATTATTAACTTGGACTGGACACTTGAAAATGTTAAGCTACATTGACACCATGTTTTGTGCGGAGCGGCTGTTTTTTGCTTTTTTGGCCGACAGAAACGGCGGTAAAAATATTCTTTTATTAGCCATTCACCATCGTTTGCCAATTAGACAGGCAATCGCCGCGCGAAGGCGGCTTCCATAAATACACCATGGCTCCGGATGCGGAGCCAGTATAGTCAAAGAAGTAAATTATGACTAACCAATTATCAACCATGCGGAGGCAAGAAAAAATGCAGATCGATATCAGTATCTTCCGGCGGCAGGCACTTGGTTTCCTAACAACCATGTCATTATTGGTGGCTCAGGCAGCCGTTCCGACCGCTGATGTCCGGGCGCAGCAGGCCGATTTGGACCCGATCTGGGATCTTGACCAGCAGGCCGGCGAGCCGGTGGCGGCGGACGAGCCGGTGGTGGCGGACGAGCCGGTGGTGGCGGACGAGCCGGTGGTGGCGGATGCCGACGATGACGAGTTGACCCGGCTGGAAAGAGAGGAGCTGGTGCGCCGGCAGGAGCGTTTGTTCGAGGCTGAAAACATATTGCGCGAAGGCAATCGCCTGATGCGTGAAAACCGATTCGAAGAGGCGATTGCCCAGTATCGCAACGCCAAACAGCATCTCGAGCAGGTCAGCCGTACCGCCCCCGATGTTCTGCGAAGGATCGAACGAGTTGACGGGCTGATTCATAATGCCCATGCCGCCTGGGTCGAGGACTTGATGGCCGAGGCCAGAAAAACAGCTGACATTGAGCAATGGGAAGAGGCCCGGGAAATCCTGCAGCGTGCTTTCAACATCGCCCCTCCCGAGCGACGCGATGACCTGATTCGTCTTCGCAGGCGATTGGAGGACATGCAGGAGGAAGTGGAGTTCAAGGCCGCGGTCGCCCCCGAGGCGGTCGATCCTGAGAAACCTGAACGGGACTATGAAATAGCTGTTTTGATGGAGCAGGGCAAACAGTTGTACAGCAATCGGCGCTATGAACAGGCCAGAGCAACCTTTGAGCGGGTTTTAATGATTGATCCATACTCGGTCGAAGCTATGCGCTGGCTGCGGCAAATCTCCAGAAGATGGCATGAAACCGGCGAAGAACGAAGACTTGCCACCCGCGAGGAAATGCTGGCCGAGAATGTTTGGGCATGGTCGGAGCAGGTCAGACCAATTGACCCCGAAGACCGACCGATCCGGGTCGAGCCCATCGACCGCAGAGTACCCACTGACGCACGAATTCGGGAGAAAATGCAGAGTATTATATTCCCGCGGGTTGAATTTGAAGAGGCCACCATCCATCAGGTGGTCAGATACCTGCAACGAACCAGCCGCGAACTCGACCCCGACCCCGACCCCGACAGGAGGGGGGTCAATATTGTCCTGCACCTGACCGGCGAGCAGCCGCGCCGGGATCCGGCAAGGCCCCCCAGAGCTCCTGCTCCCGACCCGCGCTTCGATGAATTCGATGACTTCGGAGTTGACCTGCCGGCGATTGATGAGCCACCAATGGAACGCGGGGCGTTGACCTTGAACATGGAGAATGTGCCGCTGGGCGAGGTGATTCGATTCGTCGCCATGTCGGCTGGCCTGTACTTTCATGTCGAACCACACGCAATTATCATTTCCGACCGCGAATTACCGGAGGGCGAGCTGTTCACCCGTACTTTCAGGGGGATTCGTTCCGAGGTTTTTCGTACCAGGCGAGATCGGGACGCGCCCGACGACGATTGGGGATTCGACGCCCAGGTTGATGATCGGGCCGCTGTTGATCATGCCGATGTCCGCAGATATTTTCGCAACCTGGGTGTATCCTTCCCGGAAGGGTCCAGTATAGCCTACGAGGAACGGCGCAACACCTTGGTCGTACGTAATACGGAACGCAATCTCCAGCAGATCGAGGCATTGCTGGATGACCTTGGGATTACGGACCTGCCCAACCAGGTTACCATCGAAGCCAAGTTTGTCGAAGTTTCGCAGAGAGACCTGGAAGGGTTGGGCTTTCAATGGATGTCGTTGCAGGATGTTGAGATTTTCAGAGCCAGCGATCGGAATCTGATCATTCAGGGACAGGGTCCGGCCGGGACGGGGGTCAGAACAACCGACTTGTCAGCGGGCATTCGCACCATTGCAGAAGCATTGGGTACCGGACAACTGGGGCAAATTCTGGGAGCCACGGCGATTCTAGGCAACTTCGAGCTGGATGTGGTGCTCCATGCCTTGGCGCAGACTGGCAACACCGACATTCTGTCGGCACCCAAGGTTACCACCATATCCGACGGCGAACCAGCTTTGATTCGCATTGTTCGCGAGCAATATTTCCCGGTTGACTGGGAACCGGGAGAAATCGTGACCACGACCGGAGACCCTCCCGTTATTATTCAAACACCGCCCACTCCAATCTATGGGGATCCTCGTGATATTGGGGTGCGGCTGCAAGTTACACCCTATGTTACGGAAGAGGACCAGACCATTCGGCTGGTGCTAAGGCCGGAGGTGATTGCCTTTATCGGATACGACGAGGGGGGTGGATTGCCGATGCCGGTCATCGAAGCCCGTACGATTGAAACGGAAGTAATTGTCTACAATAATGAAACTGTTGTGCTGGGCGGTATGATTCGCGATGAGATTCAGGAATTTGAGGACAAAGTTCCGGTGCTGGGGGACATCCCGCTGATAGGCCGTCTGTTTCGCAATCGCGGTTCGCGCACGGAGAAACGCAACCTGCTGATCTTCGTCACGGCGAGTCTGGTCGATCCGGCGGGACAGTCGATTAGAGATGAGCCACTGCGCGGAAAACCTGATTTCCGACGGTAAGCCTGGCGAAAGCCCAGTGGTCTGAAAAATC
>SLNM01000247.1 GCA_007133055.1 Lentisphaeria bacterium | reverse complement strand
TATTGCCTATGGCGGTGAATCTTTTATTCTTACTGGTATCGGAGAAATTATTGAGGAGCCTTTCGTTGACGATTCCGGGGAGGCGTTCGAGGCTTTTCGCAGGACAAGCAAGAACTTTATCAAAGCAAAATGGCTTTTCAGGGGGCCTGAGGACATTCAGGACTTTGAACTGCCCGGAAATAAAAGTCGGGGGTTTGCGGGATGGCGGAATACTATTGGGGAACTGAACCAGGGGCAGATCGAGGCATTCATCAGTTATTGCAAAAGAAAAGGATTCAGGGTCTCCGAACAAAACGGGAGCCATAATCGTCAAGCCAAACGCTACGCCCTGGTGCCGGTTGGGGCGGACTGGACGGACAATCGGCAGGTGCTGGGGTTTGTGAATCATTTGAAGACCGCGGACGACGAGTCGGGGCGGCCGACTTTTCAGTCAACACCGGTTCTCGATCTGGTGCTGCGGGCGAGTGCGGATCAGGACAATCCATATTTCATTATCCTGGACGAGATGAATCTGTCGCATGTGGAACGGTATTTCTCGGACTTTCTCAGCGCCATGGAATCGGGGGAGCCGGTGCCGGTGCATTCGGAGGACGGGGCGCTGCCTACTTCGTCCGGGCATGAGATCCCGCCGCAGATAGTGATCCCGCCGAATCTGTTTGTGGTCGGAACGGTGAACGTGGATGAAACCACGTACATGTTCAGCCCGAAGGTGCTGGACCGGGCGAATGTTCTGGAGTTTCGGGTTGAGCATGATGATCTGGATAATTTCTTGCAGACGCATGCACAGAGCGAAACCCTCCCGAAAAATTCAGGAGGGATATTGCCAGCCCCTGCGGGGACAGCGGAAGCGTTTCTGGAACTGTCGCTGCGGGCACGGGGAGTTTTGCAACACACCGGGACGGCTCTCGAACCGCTGGCGACCCCGCCGGACATCGACCGAATCAAGGAAACTTTACTAGACTTCTTCCGAGTCCTGCAAAAGGCCGGATTCGAGTTTGCCTACCGCACTGCCAATGAAGTCATGCGCTATGCCAGAGTCAGCTATGCCCTGAAATCGGCGGAGGACAACTGGGACTGGCAACAGGTCATGGACGCCCAGATTCTGCAGAAGCTGCTGCCGCGGCTGCATGGCAGTCGGCGGCGGATCGAGCCGACTTTGGTGGCATTGGCGAAGCTCTGCGAGGGGGGAGAGGTCGTTGACGCATTGAAGGCGTTTGAAAAGGACGGCTCGGCCGTGACTGACTACCAGGGATCGCCTGATGGCTGGCAGGAGAAAAAGTATAAAATGAGCTGGCGCAAGCTGGCGGAGATGATCGAGACAGTGCGCCGGGACCAGTTTGTCAGTTTTATTCAGTGATTGCAGTGTTTTTGGTTCCTTCTCAAATTGAGTGGGTAGCTTGTTTCAATTCACATTCAGAAATGATGCATTGCTCGTGACAGAGTTCAGGTTTCAGGTTTCGGGTTTCGGTTTCACCCAGTTAGGACTTTTGGTCGGGTTGTGCTCAAATGTGTGCCCCCTTGTCTCGCACCTATATCCATTTCGACTTTTGATCGGGATCCGCCTCAGGCGGATTAGGGACAAGGTTAGCCAGACCATCCCATGGGATGTTTGTGAGTTCAAAACCCTGACACCTGACACCTGAAACCTGAAACCAAGCCGTTACCCGTAAAAATCTCAGAAAAACCAATAATCAGTAACCCATTCGTTTTGAGAAAGAGCCGTATTTTTAAACGCTACAACCTATGTTTCGGGGCATGTCTCAAACAATTGCGCAAGGCAAAGCGAATCAAGCCCAACCGAAGACGAGATGTGTGAAATAGCCGAAAAAATCGCAAGAGCTAGCTGTAGTAATGAATAATCCAACTCAGCTTATCAACCTCCCTGAAAGTAAGACGCTTGAGTTCATGCAGCAGGGGGTGTCAAAGATTCGCAATCATGTCATTGCCCGAGTGTTCAGGGAATTGTATTTGATCGAACAGTGCCATCTATGACCCGGAGTAGCACTATCGCGAGATCGCCCGGTGTCTGACAGAAAACCGTGTGGCAGTGGGAAAGACGTGGGTTGCACAAGGCTAAAACAACCTTAAAGTATTGTTATTGTGAAAACAATCTCTATGAGTTGTATTAAGGCCAGCACAAAACGCTGAACGGAATTCAATGGCGTAACACAGGAGATTAGAAATGTCCAGCAGACAAGTCGCGGTGATAACTGGTGATATCAACGCTTCCTCAGGCATGCCAACGAACCATGCGGCAAAGCTGGAGACGGTTCTTTGGACTTCTTTTAAGGAACTTAAAAAGGCCCTGCCGGAAGCCAAAGCTGAGCATTTTACCTGTTTTCGGGGAGATTCCTGGCAATTTGTGGTCAATAACCAGTCGGCCGCTATTTCTGCCGGGCTGTTTTACCGGGCATCATTACTTGTCCAAAGTGCTCAGGAATTCGGCAAAAGCTATCATGCCTCTTTTGCAGTGGGTTTTGGTGAAGCTGAATACCTGCCTGATCAAGACTCATCGGCGGGAGGCGGCGAAGCTTACGTTCGGTCGGGGCACCGGCTGGACAAACTGAAGCGCCGCGTTCCGGGCATGGGGGTTCTGGGCCTTGGCGAAAAAGACAAGGGAGTGGATGCGGCAACAGGGCTGATTGATGCTCTGGTACGCAAGTGGACAGCACTGCAGGCGCGGGCGGTCTGCCTGGCGATGCAGGGGTACAGCCAGGAGCAGATCGCCGAACGCTGGTCCCCAAAACCAGTTTCACAACAGGCAGTCCAGAAGCATCTCAGTGCTGCGGGTTGGCCTGCGATCGAACCCGCACTCGAGTGGATAACAACAACCATAAACGGTTGTTTTTGTAAAAACAACCATAGGGAGTTGTATAATGCAGATTAGTATTTCCCTGCTGGCCATGCTGACGGGACATTTTATCGCTGACTTTGTCCTGCAGTGGGATGAGTTGGCCGAGAATAAAGCGAAACACTGCTGCTGGCTGGTAGTACATATCGCTGTGGTCGGCCTGGTAACCTGGCTGCTTCTCGGAATGGGATGGACCTGGCACATTGTCGCACTGATCTGTATTGCACATTTCCTGATTGATCTGTGCAAACCCTGTGTCTGGAGAGTTATACGGGAATTGATGACGTGCTGTGAACCAAAAAGAGACTGGAACAGGTCTCTCCTGGTGTTCCTGACAGATCAATGCCTTCACGTTCTAGCTATCGCTGCAATCTGGTGGGGCGCAACGCACTGGAGTGGATTTTCTATTTCCGCATGATCGGTACGCTGCGCAGTTTCGCCTACGCAATCGTCATCGCCTTTCTCATGAAGTGGTTGCTGGGACACATTCAACCGGTTGCTTAGAAGTGGGAAAATGCATACCAGAAGGCTTCCGTCAATGATGCCATAGACAAAAAGTGACAATATGAAAATACGAGATTTTATAGAACGAAGATTCAAGGAACGGCTGACGCAGTTTCCCTGCCTGGCCATCTATGACCCGGAGCAGCGCTATCGCGAGATAGTCCGGAGTCTGGCCGACGGTCATGTAACCGTGGTTGAGGCGGATAAGTCAACCACCCTGGGACGCGAAAGACTCGCAATCTTTGAAAACCGATTGAAGTGCCCCGCCGGGGCACAATTTGCTTTTTTTTGACAACCCCAGGCGTTGCCTGGGGCTACGATGGTTCTGCCCCTCCGGGGCGGCGGCAAAAAACACACTGCGTTTTTTTAATATGCAATTCACCGCACTTAAAATTCCAACTTCGGCGGGGTCGGTCATTATCGCCGCCTCGTCTTCTTCCAGTCTGGAGGATTTGAGGTTGTTGGAACAATTGCCGGACAGATGGGAAGGCATACCTGCTGCACCGGGGTCAGGCAAAGCGGCGTGTATCCATTTCATACCAAATCCAGAACCTGGATTCTGGCCTCTCCAGCTTTTTGAAAACACCCGTTATTTCCTTGAGATTCCAGATGGCTGTAAACTTTCGGCATCTTTCGAGCTGGAACGGGTTCCCGGGACATCAAAGTATTATTTCATCATCGACAATTACCTGGGAACCGCATCGCTGAGGATCAACGACCTGCCGCCTATCTATTTCGATGTAATCAGTAGGAAGCTCGAATACCACAAGGGGTATCGGGCAATTGTCGAGGCCATCGCGTCCCAATGCAATCAACTGCTGCTTGAATGGAGTGCGCCGACCACGCTGCACTTCGCCTCGGACCCGGCTAAGCAGAAACAAATCCTGCTTGAGCAGTTTCTGTTTTTGCGCCATGTCCTAAGCTCGGAAAAGCTCGACCTATACCTTGAGACAATCCGCAGAAACCCGCACAACTCGCTTGTGTTCGAGGACGAATGGAAACCGGCCGGGACCGCGGTTCCGGCTCCGGTGTATTTCGAAGACCCGGTCCGGTTCGGCCGCGACTGGAGTTCCGTGCCCGGCGGTTCGGCAAGCGCCGCCCAGGTTATGACCCGCCGCAAGTATGAAACGCTGGACACGCCCGCCAACCGCTTCATCAAGTTTGCCCTGGAACGATTCCAGGATGTCTGCGAACGAGTCATCCGCAGCTTCGATCATGATCGCGGTACGGCGTGGAGGGAGGCGCATGATATGCGCGATACGCTTGACGCTTTCCTTGGCGCATCTTTTTTCCGGGAAGTGGGGCGGCTTTCGTTCATGCCGGCCAACAACCAGACGCTGCTCAAGCGGGAGGGGTATCGCGAAATTCTGCACGCCTGGCTGATGCTCGAGGCGGCGGCCCAGCTCGACTGGCCGGGGCGCGATGATGCTTATGACGGCACGACTCGGGATGTGCCCACTCTCTACGAGTACTGGCTGTATTTTGTCATGCGCCAGATCATGCGCAGCCTGAACAACATGGCTGAAGTGGAAATTGCCAGCGGCGGCGCAGAAATCATGCGTCCTTTCATTGAGCGCTCCAAAGACGGCCTGCGCTTGAACCTCAAGCAGGGGCAGGCGTCGCTGTCGGCCTTTGCCTGGCGCCATCCTGAGTCCGGCACAAAGCTGCGACTGCATTTCTTTTTCAACCGCACATTTGTGCCACATGCCTCGGAGCCGGGTAAGGCGGATGCCGTTTTGCGCACAGGCTCCTACTCGCGTCCCTTTCGCCCGGACTACAGCCTGGTGATTTTTCCTGAGCACTACGCGACCGATAAGGCAACGGTCAAATCGCTTTTAGGCGCGGAGCGCGCGGCCGAAAGAGATGGTGCCATTGCATACCTGCACTTCGACGCCAAGTACCGGGTCGAAACCCTGGAAGAGGTTTTCGGCAAGGCTCCGGCGCTACCGTCTCCGCCGAACAATGACGACCTGGAAGGAAAGCTTGATTCCGAGACCATGCAAGAGCTTGAAAGCGAACACCGCGAGAGCGCAACGCGAAACACCTATAAACGGGGCGACCTTCTCAAGATGCACACCTACAACGAGGCCATCCGGAGAACCGCCGGCTCGTATGTGCTCTACCCGGGGAACACCGGCGAAGTCAATAACTTCAAGCGATTCCATGAAATACTGCCGGGAGTCGGCGCTTTTGTCGCGCGCCCGCTCATGAATGGCGACAGCGACCGGATAGCGATGCAGGGAGATGATGAACTGCGCAACTTCATCGAGGATGTCCTGAATATCCAGCAGGACAAGTTCAGCCAGCTTTATCGACTCAATTACTGGACGCATGAGACGGTCAAGGAACCGCCGGCGGTGTATGAGAAAATATCGGCCGCCACCGATATCCGCCAGCCGCCTCATGACACGACGGTTTTACTGGGGTTTATGAGAGACGAGACAATGGCCGAGCTATGCTTGGAGAAAAGGTGCTTCTATTTTCATGCCATTAATCAGGATGGCAGGCCCAGCGGCAACATCGACCTTGCAAAACTGCGCGCCGAGTATCTTGTCCCGTATGTCGGCATGAAAAGCCTGGACTGGATGGCACGGATTCATTCGATCAAGTTGATAAAGCGCCAACAGCTTCTGAACAAGCTTGGCAAGAGGGAGGACGACGGCAGTTTTCTGCGCAGTGACAGTCTGCACTATTTTGTCATGGACCTCGATATCAGCGACCGCTCGCATCCGGAGCTGAATTTGTCGCATGTCATTCCCCGCTCCCGCGACCGGTTCCCCATATCGGTCAAGTGGTCGGAGCTGTTTGCTAATAGCGCTACCGGGAGGGGTGAAATCGGTCCGGTGATGACCTGCGGGCGGCGCCCGCCTGGCCGTCGCGCGGAGAGGCAGGTACGCTGAAGCGTGAACTCAAACGTGTTGCGGGCGAGGGCGGAACCACGAATGGACACGAATGGACGTTAATGGGGCAGTTGGCACCTGTGAGCGCACCCCAAAGTAGCGACTCCGTCCCCGACGTCGCCGGTCGGCGCCGAGGTAGCGGCTACGGGCGGGGACGCCCGTTGTACTGCCGCGACCTCGCTTCCCCGACGTCACCGGTCGGCGAGACGCCGACGTTAATCAGGCTAGGGAATGACTCGGCTCCACAACCCTGCTCTTTTCGCGAATTTCGCGGTTGAAAATTGCCCCCTTCATATTTCTGGCTCGTCGGCAGAATCTGTGGGTAGATGTAGTTGCTGCCTCAACAGGGTATGGCCTGTTGGTAGTGGTTTGCAATTGGTGCGTACGATAAATTTGGAGGCAGAAATGAAGAGATTTGTG
>SLNM01000183.1 GCA_007133055.1 Lentisphaeria bacterium | reverse complement strand
GACCTCCGACCTCCGACCTCCGACCTCCGACCTCGGACGGGGATTCACCGTCGGCCCGACGGTCGGCGGCGTCTGCTCCGTGGATTCTGATCCTGAACATTTTCTTCTAATTCTTCGGTTTCAACAGCGGACGGAGTCGGTGCGGCTGAAGGCGGGGCGTCGGATCGGCGGGCGGCCCGCTCGCGCAATGCCCGCAGCGCCCGCTCCCGCTCCTCGCTCGTGGATTCGCGACTTTCGGGTCGCCGGGGCGTTGTTTGCCGGGTTCGGGTTCTTTCGGTGCGTTCGCGCCAACTCTGCGGTTGCGCGCCTGAGGCGCCGGCAGTTCGACGGCGCGAAAACCTATCAGACTGGCCTGAGTCTGACCTCGCACTCGAAGTCGAAGTCGAAGTCGAAGATCGGATCGGATAGCTGGTTCGCCAGCGCTTACTTCCGGAATACCGGGAAAATTTACTATGCTCCGACCTTCGCGAAACATAGCGAGTGGGTCTGGGGCTGGGGCTGGGGTCGAAATAATATACTGGACGATAGAAAAACCTGAATTCGGTTGTGCGACTGTACACTGGGGGAGTAGTCACAGTATAGTTTACGACCAGCCCCCGTCTTCTATGGCCGGGATCCTTGATCCAACCCAGATACCCTGCTGTATAACCCACATAGACCCGGTTTGGTGTCCAGTCGTATACTCGCACGAAGGTAATGGGGTAAAGCGGGTGAAAAATGGGAATACGGTAGACTGCTGAAGGCACGACCACTGCCGCCAGCCATGGTCCGCGCGGAGAGCGTGCACGATACCACGCTCCCTCGAAGCAAAGATAGTAGTCTGACTGCACTCGCACCACCGTATGCCGGGTGTTCACTGCATAATACAAGCCCAGGTCTGCGACCGTATCAAACAGCGGCTCACCGGTATATTCGACTTCGATTGCCAGCGGCTCCTGGCGAACCACTGCCCGCACCACTGGGGTATGCATATCGTAGAAGGTCTCCTCGGCCAAAGGGGTGCCGGGAACATGCACCAGGACGGAATATTTTGGATGATCAAAAGGAATGTCTGCAAAGGTCTCCGGCAAGACAGTTGAAGCCACTTCCTCCCACAGGCCGTCCTGGGGTGAGTCGGTGGCAAACCAACGGCCACCATACAAGGCATAGAAATTTCGGTCGTCGAGGTTGAAAAACATATCGGCATCGGTGTTGACCGCATAATACAGAGCGGTTCCATCGATTTGCTTTAACAACGGTCGGCCATCGGTTACGATAACTGCCATTGGTTGTTCGGTCACGATCACCAGCAATTCCGATTCCGGATCGGCTTCGCCCACCTCATCCCAGGCGAGATTCCGTTCGATTTCCGCGAGAAACTCGGGAGTTTTGTCCAACGGCAGCCATTCACCATGCAAACCGTCCGCTGTTCGCCAGTGGTCGTCCAGCGCCAGATACCAATGTTGATCGCGAGTGTTGAACAAAAGGAGGGACTCGGTATTAACCACGCGCAGCAGGAAAGTTCCGGGAACCGTGCTTATTCGAGGTTCACCGTCAATCTGCACGACCAAGGTCGGATGCGGACTCCAAATCAAGGTCAGTGATTGCTCCGCGAAATCCCGCCGGTGCTCATGCTTTGATTTTTCGTGCAAATAACTCTGGCGCAAAGTCTCCGTCCGTAACCTCAGACCGGGCATAGCACGCTGCAACATACCGGTCACCTGGTTGGGGGACAAAGCCGACTCGGCCGGCAACCTGATCGTTTCCGCCTCGAAATCAAGAACCGTCGCAGTGTCTCCAAACTCATCAAGCCGAAGCTGCATATTGAACCAGACCGTTCCGAACACCGGCTCTTCCTGATCGGCGGCCACCGCAATCACCGCCCTCCCCTCAGCCTCATCTGGCTCATGCCACTGTTCAATGCGCGGTTCATACAAACTCAGTGCATAGGGACCGGCCTGCATACGCACAGGCCAGTCGGCAAAATTTTGCCCGCTTGCATTCCAGGCAATGAGTGCAGATGCGGCAACTATCGGCGCCGCCAGCCAAACTCCGAACCCAGACCGGCAATAAGCAAACATTGTGTTCATCGTAATCAACCTCGATTTCCGGTGTTTTCATAAATGGACATAAGCCCTGCCTCCATCAAATTTTCCTCTGCTTACTACGACGGCTGCAAAGTCGATATTATTCATTGGACACTCAAAGCAGCCAAGGATGGCCTGTCGGCAGGCATTGGAGAGGGGCACCATAAAAAGCCTATCTTGGTCTTGCCGTCCAGACACGGCGGTCGAGAACTTTTCGGCGCAGGCTGTAGGCGGTGCATTGAGTGCGTCCCCGGCTGATTTCCAGCAGACAATAATGGTGCTCACTGTGAAAAACCCGGGAAAAAGGATTCTGGCGGGTTGCATTTTTATTTTTCCCGTAGAGCCTCGAGCCGGCTCCGGCGGAAACGATGACGGTGGGACCGTTCGGTGGTTCGGAGCGTTCGTAGGAATGTTCGTGTCCGCAAAAAACTGCGGTTGCGCGATAGCGAGCCAACAAGGGCAGCAGATGCTCTCTCGCCTGGCGCACGTTTCCTTCCGCGGCCTTACCGTTGGATTGAAGCCGCCCGTGACCACCCGAAGAAAATGGCGGATAGTGAGTAAACAAAAAAACAAATGCAGCCCCTGCACCCCTCAGACATGCCTCCAGCCAGCTATGCTGCGCACCGCCGGGAGACCAGTCGAGACTGCCGTCAATACCAATGAACAAGGCCGGACCATGCCCCTGACTCCAACCGCGGTGATTGCCGTTGGGGAAGAGGAAAATTTTTTCAAACAGCGAACAATTGTTCTCATGGTTGCCAATCACCGGATAAAAAGGGACAGTTCCCAGAAGCTGCCTGCCGGGATTGAAAAAATCACGGTCCCACTGCAGGTCCTCACGGCCATCCAAGACCATGTCTCCAGTAAAAAACACCAGGTCTGGACCGGTCTTCCGAACCGCCTCGGCAACCTTCGACCACGTATCGTCGAAAGGATAGACATCGCCCAGTACCGCCACTTTAATCTCGCCGTCCGGGGACAGTGTTCGCAAGTTGCCGCGGGCCAGTGGCAAGGTACTTACGGATTGGCAGCCATTTGAATGATCCGGAGCGGCAGGGAGCGCCTGCAATGTGTAGGGATGGATGCGAGTGTCCGCAAGCTCATCGACCTGAAATCTATGGATCAGCGCCGGAGGTGAAATCAGCCGCCGCCCCGCCACTTCCAGTGCAACAGACACCGAGGCGCGGGTACGACAGGTTAGAGTAGCACTGTCGACGCTGGCCCAATTAAGTATCGGACCGGTTTGCAGGCCACTGGCGGCAAAGGTCAGCCCATAAAGAGTTCCATGCGCAATCGGCCTCTCAAGACTGCCGACGCTCCGAAACACGGCCAGAGGCAAAAGAGTATGCAAACGCTCAGTCTGGGCAGCCGTCCAATGTTTGCGCAAACAATTTTCCCCGGCCACCAGCAAACTGGTCGGAAGACCGGGGATTCGCTGATAGCGCATGTCCGCCAAGGGGCGGGGAAGGCATTGGCGATTAAGCCGAATACCGGTTTGATCTGCGTTTACGAATTCCAGACCGATAAATTGATCGGGGTTGGACACTTCGAAACAACGTCGGGCGGCCAGGCCAAAGGACGGGGGCGTTGGCGAGCGAAAAACTTCACTCGCCTCGCTGGCCACCGCCCAGCCACCGCTGCCGCTGATCACCTGCACCGCCATCACATGCGTTCCCGGTGCCAGAGACATGGTGAATTGATGGGCGGCCAAGGCAACTTCGCTGCCGCTGCAACTGATCAGCATTGGACACAACGGACGGCCGTCGCACCACCAGCGCATGCGATAGTCTCCATTGGCATAAACGACAATATCGGCGGTTCTCGGCACCTGAAACTTAGCGAACATGAATGCCGTGCGTCCATCGAATGCCGGTCCTACCTGCCGGGCCAGATCAATGATGCCGGCGTCATTCGGTCGCAACAGATGGCGCGGCATCTCTGTGCCCTCGATCAGCAGGCGGCGAGGAACCGTTGCCAGTACCTTTGAAGGGGGTGGAGCCAGTGCCTGGTCCACTCCTGCCGCCCGCAGCGTACGCCGCTGGTGGTGAAAGGCGAAAACAGTCCACTGTTCGGGCCAGAGATCGAACTTCCTGGTGGGCATGGATATTGACTCCAAAGCCTGTCCCAGCGAGGAACACCAAGCTCCCGGAGCAGACTGGACAGGCTCCACCCGCCATTGCCACTCGGTGCCCGCAGTCAGGTCGCAGGGTGCCTCAGCTCCAAAGACAGTCAAGGAACCGGCCCGGCAGCAGCCAGATTGTCCAGTGTCCACATTCGGTTTGTTGTTCATAGGTCGAAAAGAAGTCCTTACTCGGGTCGATGATCTCCATCCGGTTCAATATGCACTACGATATCGACAACATCAGGCCTCTGCCCCAGCAGTGCTTCCTTGACCTGATCGGCAATTTGATGTCCGGACCGCACGGATATTTTCGAGTCGACCAGAACATGCAAGTCAACACCCCAGCCCCTGCCGAGGAATCGAGTGCGGATTTGATGCACTTCCTTGACTCCCTGGACATTGTCGGCCAGTTGCTTGATAGCCCGAACCGTATCCGCCGGTGCGGCGGTATCGCTTAGTTGGCGCAGCGCCTTGAAGCCAAGTTTCCAAGCCAGCTTAAGAATCAGCAAGGATACAATCAAGCCGCCTACACTGTCCAGAAAATGCCAGCCCGGCAGATAACGGGCGCCGACCACGGCTACAATGACCGGGATCGAGCTGAAAGCATCAGACCGATGGTGCCAGGCATTGGTCTGCAAAGATGGGGATTTGAGCAGGAGCGCGCGTCTGTGGGTCCAGCGAAACAGAACTTCCTTGCCCACCAGAGAAACTATCGCCGCCCACAGTGCGATCAGACCCGGCTGTGTCTCCGTGCTCCGAAGTAAATGGCCGGCGGCCGAAATCAACAACCCGAGACCTGCCGCAGCCATGAACAGCGAAATGCCCAGGGATATCAGGATGTCCACGCGACCGTGCCCGTAGGGATGCTGCCGGTCCGCCGGCTCGGTGCAGTAACGAGCACTGAAAATGACACCTATGTCGGTGGTCACGTCGGAAAGGCTATGCACTCCGTCCGACAATACCGCGCGACTGCCGCCGAACAACCCGGCCATGATCTTCAGAGCGCTCAAAGCCAGATTAACCAGCAATCCGGCCAACCCCACTCGCAGATGCTGATTGGACATCATGTTTCCCATCGCCAAATATGGACTCCCGGTGTTTGGATATATTGCCGTTAAAGTGCCGATTTCAGACGAAAAACCGCCTTCTAAGCCTCTAAAACACCTTGTTTTTATATATAAAAACCTGCCATGCAGTAAGTTGTTCCGGCTTAGCCGCAATTTGCCCGTGGTTGGTCGAATTTAACCACTTCCAGGCCGTCAGTTGCCTCCCGCCAAAACAACAATATAGTGTCTGTTCCGATGACGGCCAAAAGAACCAGCTCAAATCGCATCCCGGGCTGCTACCTGCTACTGCTGCGGCTACCCCGTGCCGTTGCTCTGGAGTACGGCACCAGACGTTCACGGCTGGCAAACGGTTACTATGTGTACTGCGGCAGCGCCCAGGGCGGTTTGCAGGCACGTGTGCCCCGCCATCTGCGTGCCAACCGAGGCAAACACTGGCATATTGATCGGTTGCTCGACCATGCCCGTGTAATCGATGTGCAAATCCGTGTCAGCCTTCAACGCGAGGACGAGTGCATGCTCGCCCGGCAGGTTTCATCCTGGCCGGAGGCAAAACCGATCATCGGTTTCGGCGCCGGCGACTGCCGCTGTCCCACGCACCTGTATTTTTTCCCAAAGCGCCCCCTGGTTTCGATTCGCATGGAAGAAGTGGTGCGATATCTACCGAATATTTACCAATATCTGCGTCGGCACTATCCACCGCAGCCAATGTGGCATCGCAGTCCATTTCAAATCCTGACCGGCTGCATACTGTCGCTGCGCACCCAGGATCCGGTAACGGAGAAAGCCATGGCCCGCCTGTTTGCCGCATATCCCGATGCGCAAGCCATAGCGGCGGCCCGCCCCGAGGACATGGCCGGGCTGATCTATCCGGTCGGCATGTACAATCAAAAATCCCTGACCTTGAAGGCGATTGCCTCTCAGATAATCGAGCGGCACAATGGTGAGGTGCCGGCTGAAATCGAGGACTTGCTTCGGCTGCCGGGGGTCGGTCTGAAAACCGCCAGCCTGGTTCGATCATTCGCCTATCGCCTGCCGGCCATCTGCGTTGACACCCACGTTCACCGCATTGCCAACCGCTGGGGTCTGGTTCGCACCGCAGTCCCGGATCAGACGGAAACAGAACTGCGCCGTGTGCTACCGCAAAAATACTGGATCGAAACCAACTCTCAACTAGTCCAGCACGGCCAGCGGCTATGCCGCCCCAGCCATCCCAAATGCCCGCAATGCGGACTGCGCCAGTATTGCGGGTGGCAGGATCTGGAGCGGGAACAGGCAATTATGAATTAAATGGACTCTTTCTCAAAACGAATGGATTGCTGATAGTTTTTTCTTAGATTTTGTGGGTAACAGCTTGGTTTCAGGTTTCGGGTTTCAGGTTTCGGGTTTCGGGTTTCGGGTTTCAGGTTTCAGGTTTCAGGTTTCAGGT
>SLNM01000293.1 GCA_007133055.1 Lentisphaeria bacterium | reverse complement strand
TGAAAAAATATTCGATTCGCGCTTCTTCAATCACTCTGATCCCGACCTGGTGCAGTCTTCGATTGACCGTGGGGTTGTGAATAAGCTCGCCGACAATCCAAATCTTCTCCGCAGGCTGCCGCCGCAGGGCATCGTCGACGGCGCGAATGGCCTTGCGCACTCCATTGCAGAAACCGAATATTTTAGGCAGCATCACAGTGCGCCCATTGTCGTAGGTCAGAACATGGCCGGCCCGGACAATGCGTTCAACTTCGGGATCGGTGAACAGTTTGACCAGCATGCCTGTTTCCCGCGCCGTTGTCATGATGCGCACCGCCGCAGCTCCGCCTCGGCTTCGTCGGCGAACAAGGGCCAGGCGGAATCCTTGTCCGAGATCACGTTAACCGGCAGGGGCCATTCGACAGCGAAGGCGGGGTCGTCATAGCGGATGCCCTTTTCATGACCGGGCGAATAGAATTCGCCAACCTGATACACCACCTCGGTGTTGTCGGTCATGGTTTGATAGGCGTGGGCGAACATTTCAGGCACGTACAGAGCCCGATGATTGGAGGCGCTAAGCTCAACGCCAAAATATTGCCGGTAAGTGGGCGAGTCGGGGCGCAGGTCGACAATCACATCGTAGACCGCTCCGCGCGTGCAGCGAATCAACTTGCTCTCGGCCGCCGGCGGCAGTTGATAGTGCAGTCCGCGCAAGGTGCCCTGCCGAGGGTTGAACGAAACATTGCACTGCGCAACTGTCGGGTTTAGACCCCGCTCGGCGAACTCACGGGCGCAGAAGCAGCGGGCAAACCCCCCGCGGTGATCACGATGGAAATCAAGCTCGACCATCCAGGCATCCTTGAGTTCTGTGGCGACAAACCGCATGCTCAGCTCCAATGGTAGTCCTGGTTTATTTGTTGGGTGCGAAGCAGATATTCCAACTGCTTCAAGCGAGTATAGTGCCGTGATCCGAAGGTTTCCCCGGTCATATCAATCGCCTGGAAAATCCGCAGCAACTGCTCGGCGCCGCGCCGGGCGTCCCACTGGCAGCGGAACCCCGGCAGTTGACGGCTGATCTTATCGAAGGACACCCGGTAGCTGCGGTTGTCCTGATCGGGCGAACCAAAGCTGAGACGGCAGCCAGGGAAGACATCCGAGACGATCTCGGCAATTTGTCGAACCTGATAGTTCTGTTTGGTATCGCCTACATTGAAAATCTGCCGGTGTACTGTCTCCCGCTGCGCCGCCAGGGCGCAGACAATCGCCTGGCCGATATCCAGCGCATGCACCAAAGGACGCCACGGTGTGCCGTCGCTGGTCATGACAATTTCCCTGGCGGTCCAGGCCAGCCCCGCCAGATTATTGAGGACAAGATCGAAACGCATGCGGGGCGAGGCGCCGAAGGCGGTGGCATTGCGCATGATAGTTGGAGAAAACTGGTCTGTCGCCAATGCCAGCAAATCGCGTTCGACCAAAGTCTTGCATTCGGCATAGGCGGTTTGCGGGTTGACTGCGGACTGTTCGTTGACGCACTCATCCGCAGCCAAACCGTAGACACTGCACGATGACATGTAGATAAACTGTCTGACCCCCGCCGCCTTTGCCAGCCCGGCCAGGCGTGAGGAGCCTTGGTAATTGATTGCGTATGTGATGTCGGGCGCAAGCGTTCCCAGAGGATCGTTGGAAAGTTCGGCCATGTGCACGACCGCGTCCACCCCCTTCAAGTCTTCGGGCTCGATTTGCCGCAGATCCTTGTGTCTGGTCTCGATGCTCAGGTCAACCCCGTGATAAAGCCAACCACCCTTGTAGAAGCCGGTATCGATTCCGATCACGCGGTGTCCCTGCCGGGCCAGCAAAGGCGCCAGCAGACAACCAAGATAGCCGTCGCTTCCGGTAACCAGTATGTTCATGGGATTGTTTCCGATCGATGTTGCCTTCTGTTAGTATTTGTCGATTATGCGAGGCGCTTTCAGCGCACTTGTTGTGCGGTATCGTTACCCGGGGCGCTGCCCCGGTCTAGTATGCGTTGCACCGTTGGTGCAGGGGCTGCGCAAATCGCTGGCACCCTCTGCGATCACCAAGTCCAGTGTGCGTTGCACCGTTGGTGCAGGGGCTGCACCGGATTAATCCTCTGTATCATTCCCGGGATCATGCAGTCATGAGGACACGGAGTCAATAGCGGTGCTGCACCCCGCCGGCGATGGCTACCAAACCTTCCATGGCGCCTGGCCGCTGCTCCACAGTTTTTCCAGGTAGAGCTTGTCGCGCAAAGTGTCCATGGGCTGCCAGAATCCATCGTGTCGCCAGGCGGACAATTGTTCCATTTCGGAGAGCCGGGCCATGGGGTCATGCTCCCAGGAAACACTGTCGTCGGCGATCATATCGAAAACCGCCGGTTCCAAAACGAAAAAACCGCCATTGACATAGCCGCTGTCGCCATCCTGCTTTTCGGCGAAAGACCTGACAATGTCATCCTGGTCCGACAAAGCCACGACTCCGAAGCGGCCCGCCGGTCTGACGGCGGTGAGCGTGGCCAAAGTTTTCTGTCGCCGATGGAACTTGATCAGTCCGGTCAGGTCAACATCGCTGACCCCGTCTCCGTAGGTCATGCAGAAGGTTTCCGAGCCGATATACTGGCGAACTCGCTTGAGTCTCCCCCCGGTCATGGTTTCCTCGCCGGTGTCGATCAAGCTCACCTTCCAGGGGTCGACCCGGTGGTTGTGAACCTGCATTTGATTCTCTCGCAAATCAAAGGTGACATCGGCACTTCGCAGGTGATAGTTGTAAAAATATTCCTTGATCATCCCCCCTTTGTAGCCGCAGCAGACAATGAATTCGGTGATGCCATGGGCACCGTAAATATTCATGATGTGCCAAAGGATGGGGCGTCCCCCGATTTCGACCATTGGCTTGGGTCTTAGAGAGGTCTCCTCGCTAAGGCGAGTGCCCTGTCCGCCTGCTAAAATAACTGCTTTCATGGTTTGCCTGCCTTTATCGCATACAGAGATCAATGAAAGGTTCGCGCTATTCTGCGTTTCAAATCATTCTTGATTTCGATCATCTCGATGATTGGCTTGATGTTCCAGCGAAGATAAAACGGCTCCATCCCCCTCCCGCTGGTGTCGACCGGGACATGGTTTTTGCGGCACAGCCTCACCGCCTCTTTTCTCCAGAGGCCCTTGACCACGGCAGTGCAATAATACGAAATCGGAAATCTACCACGGTCTGAAACCGAATAGAGTTTGTCGTCCATCTGGTTGCTTCGCCTGGTCCCTTCGATTTCAAAGTCCCAGGTCGAGTCCTCCCGCCTGGTCAGCCGTTTCAGGTAGTCAACATCCCAGATTGACGCCTGCAAAGACACCCGGTAGTCCGAGTGCTTGTCAATCTCACCAATCTCTATTCCCTCGAGCGTGCCAGTTATCCGGTCAGGGCCAGGGCGGGGGAACAGTCGCAGATAGCTGGCCCGCTGTTCGCGCATAAAAGCAACTGCCTGTCTTAAAAAATCTTCATCGGGTTTTTCCAGCAGGAAATAATCCTCCATAAGGATGAGAATATATTTCCCTCCCACCTGCTCGATAGCCTTCAGGAAACGCTCTCCCCAGGGGGCGAAGCCAACTTTGACAATGGACAGAGACGGGAAGTCGAACTCCTTTTGATTGGTCATCATGTGGAGTGGCCAGGGACACTCGGGCCAGTGCTTCCGGAAGAAAGCAAAGAAAGGCGGCCAAACATCCGAGTACTCGTCGCAGGAGCAGACTAGGATGGAAAAGTCATTGTCGATCCGCGAGTTGTAAGCGGGTTTATGCAAAATTAACTACCCCCAATATGAAAAGCAGCAAAACAACCGCTAAAAAAGTATGGCACACAAACACCATTCGTAAGATACAAGGGGAATTGGGTCATTGCAAGTTGTTGCGACAACTACATAAATCGTCCGACATCCCGGACCGCCCCGGTAGCGGCCGATGTGGCCAATAGTCCATAGGCCTGCAGAGCCTGGGAAATCTGCCGCTGCCGCCGTGGTTTGAATCCGCCATCGGCTTCCAGCTTGGCCCGGCGTTCGGCCAGTTGCTCGGCATCGAGCCGGACTTCGATCTGGCGCCGCGGAATGTCGATGTCGATCATGTCTCCGTCCTGCAGCAGACCGATCGTGCCGCCCTCGGCGGCTTCCGGCGAGACATGCCCGATCGACAGACCCGAGGTGCCGCCGCTGAACCGGCCGTCGGTAATCAGGGCGCACTGCTTGTCCAGGTGAATTGATTTCAAGTACGAGGTTGGATAGAGCATCTCCTGCATGCCGGGGCCGCCGCGCGGCCCCTCGTAGCGAATGACAATGATGTCGCCCGCCTTGATTTTTCCGCTCAGGATAAAATCCACCGCCTGTTCCTGGGAATCGCAGACGCGGGCGGTGCCGGTGAATTTCAGGATCGATTCGTCGACCCCGGCAGTCTTGACAATGCATCCGTCCTCGGCCAGGTTGCCAAACAGCACGCATAGTCCGCCGTCCCGGCTGTAGGCGTGTTCGAGATCGCGAATCACGCCGTTGGCGCGGTCCGTGTCAGGGCTGTCGTAGAGGTTTGACTGGGACATGCCTTGCAGGCAGAAACGGCCTCCCGGCGCGGCCAGGGCGCGTTGCCGGGCCGCCTCGGTCAGCTCGGAGGAACCGCCGCATATGTCGTTCTTCCTGATCTGGTCGCCCATGCAATCGCCGGAAACCGTCGGCGGCCGCGGCTCGATCAGGCTGCCCCGCATCAGCTCGCCCATGATAGCCGGGATGCCGCCGGCCCGGCTTACATCCTCGATATGGTATGAGCTGCTCGGCGCGACCTTGCAGATACATGGGGTGCGCCGGGAAATTCGGTCGATGTCAGACATTGAGAAATCCACCTCGGCCGCATGTGCCAGAGCCAGGATATGCAGCACCGTGTTGGTGCTGCCGCCCATCGCCACATCCAGAGTCATGGCGTTTTCGAAGCTGGCACGGGTGGCGACCGAGCGTGGCAGCACCGAGCTGTCCTGCTGCAAATACCAGGCCTGGGACATCTCAACGATGCGCCGGGCCGCCTCCTTGAACAGCTCGCGCCGCAGGGAATGGGTGGCCAGCAAAGTGCCGTTGCCGGGCAGAGCCAGGCCGAGCGCCTCGATCAAACAGTTCATGCTGTTGGCAGTGAACATCCCGGAACATGAACCGCAGGTTGGACAGGCGTTGATCTCGACCTCCCTAAGGTCCTCGTCCGAAACCTCCTGGTCGGCCGCCATCACCATGGCATCGATCAGATCGAGCGCCCGCTCCCCCTGGCTGGTCATCGCCCTGCCCGCCTCCATCGGACCGCCGGTGACAAAGATGGTCGGAAGATTGAGACGCAACGCCGCCATCGTCATCCCCGGCGTAATCTTGTCGCAGCTCGAAATACAGATCAAAGCATCGGCGCAGTGGGCATTGACCATGTATTCGACGCTGTCCGCGATCAGCTCGCGGCTGGGCAGCGAATAGAGCATGCCGTCGTGCCCCATGGCAATGCCGTCGTCGATGGCGATGGTATTGAACTCGACTCCGACTCCGCCCGCCTGGCCGATCATTTGCTTCATCATCTGTCCGTAGTTGTGCAGATGCACATGACCTGGCACGAACTGGGTGAAAGAGTTGGCGATGGCGATGATCGGCTTGCGCAGGTCATTGTCGGTCAGTCCGGTAGCCCGCCAGAGGGCGCGGGCGCCGGCCATCTTTCGACCTTGAGTAGTGCGCGAGCTGCGATAGGGACCAGGTTGATTGGATGACATCTAATCTTCTCCGTACTTTTCAGCCAACCCCGTATTTCAGGCGGATTCGGCATAATGCCCACAACTTCAGTACTGTAGCACAGCAACTTATGGTCGGCAATGGTTGGCGGGCACGACCGGTGCAATGCGTCAGTCGCAAGTGCAAAGGTTATGCGTCAGCGATAGGTGCATCGGTTGAAACAAACAACCTGGTATCATTTCTTAAAACAAATCGTCTCGCACGGCTGATTTCGTCTAAGGCCGTTATTCTTCAAAAAAAATCGTTGTATTTACCTTGCAATGAATGACTTGTGAGTGTACGTCCCCAAAGTCCATCCGCCCGCCGCGCCCATCCGAAGCGTGCCCTGGTTGACGGTGGTCGTCCCGCCATAGCTGTTCGCCGTACCCAGGACGACCGTGCCGGACCCGGTCTTCGTAATGCCGCCCGTGCCGGAGATCGCGCCATTGAAGCTCACAACGCTGGTCCCCGCCGCCGTCAGGCTCGTGTCGAGATCGAGCATTACGGTACCGGAAAACGCGGAGGAACCGGTGGAATGGTGGCTCCCCAGCGTCGCGTTGACATTGCGATTCGTGTAGCTTCGCACCCGGAGGTTCTTCGGAACGGTCACGCCGGAGTCATCGGTTAGCAGACGGGCATGCGCGCCATCGGTCGTCCACTGGTCGCCGCCGATATTGACCGTGGCGCTGCTGGTCCCGAGGGCATTATTGTGACGGATCAGCAACGTGCCCTGGCGGAGGAAGAAGGCGCCCGTCACCGTGCTGGCGGCATCCAGCCGGACCGCGCCTGTATCGGAGCTGGTCGGGTTGAACGAACTGATCGTCGGCGCATGGTCGCCGATGAACCCGCCGCCGCTTCGGATCACGAGGGTGGCGCCACTGGCGGTATGGATGTTCTGGCCGGCGGAAAGGAACGCGATCTGCGGCCGGAGCACAACTTCGCCCGCGCCCCCGGTGGCCC